>NZ_CANBCQ010000017.1 GCF_947367125.1 uncultured Lactobacillus sp. | reverse complement strand
AAGGACGATCAAAACTCACTTAAGAATTTTGATCGTCCTATTATTATGGTCTAGGAGCTAGTTTTTTCCCAGACACTCATTGAAATTAATCAATATTGTTACGATATAAGCTGACCACTTTACCTAGAATTGTAACTTTAGGCAAGATGATTGGAGCCATGGTATCATTTTCTGGTTGTAAACGGTAATGATCTTTTTCTTTATAAAAACGCTTGACTGTTGCTTCATTTTCTTCGGTCATGGCTACGACAATCTCACCATTATTAGCAGATGATTGCTTACGTACAATTACCTCGTCGCCGTCTAAAATGCCAGCATTAATCATACTTTCACCGTGAACTCTAAGCATAAATAGGTCACCAGCATCGCTCTTTAAATCTGGTGGTAGTGGGAAGTAATCTTCAACATCTTCAACGGCTAAAATTGGTTGACCGGCAGTAACTACACCTACTACTGGAATTTCCTTCGGCTTAATTCCCAATTCTTTCTTACCTTCACGGGTAATTTCAAGGGCACGAGGTTTAGTAGCGTCTTTGACTAGCCAGCCCTTTCTTTCAAGTCGTGCTAAATGACCATGAACTGTTGAAGTGGAAGAAAGACCGACTGCAGAACAAATTTCTCTAACTGTAGGTGGGATACTACGTTTCTCAACTGTATCGTAAATATATTGCAAAATTTCTAATTGTTTTTTATCACTTGTTTTTCTTGGCATTTTTTAATTCTCCGTTTATGTAAAATGGTATCTTATATTATATACTAAGTTTACCAAAAAATGCCATCGATCTCAAACAGGCGTTCTTAAGAATTTTTGCTTTTTTTATGATAAAAAATAAGGTAGACTAATGATTGTTAATGTGAGGTGGAACTATTATGGATAATAAAGATGCAATGAGTAAAGAAGAAGAAAAAAAGGTAACAGATCGAATTAATGAACTTTACCATAAGAAAGAAAAAGAAGGATTAACTCCTGAAGAAGAAGCAGAAAGAAAAGAACTGCATAAGAAGTTTTTAGCTAACTTTAGAGCAGCTTTTAAACAAGATGTTGAAAACATGGTTATCTTGGATAAGAATGGTAAAGAAGTTACTTCAGAACGAGCTAAACGTGCTCAAAGAAAAAAAGGACTTAGAAAAGATTAACTAGCTCTTTTAATAAGTTAGAGGATTATGATAAAATGTAAATATTAGTTAGATGGAGGATTTAATAAGATGAATTTAGGTTTAGCAATTTTTTTGATCATTGTTGCGCTCTTGGTTGGTGCTGTAGCAGGTTTCTATGGTGCAAGAGCATACATGAAGAAGTACTTTAAGGAAAATCCTCCTATTAGTGAAGATATGATCGTTGCTATGATGTCTCAAATGGGACAAAAGCCTTCAAATAAGAAGGTACATCAAGTAATGAACATGATGAAACACCAACAAAAGTAATTAATTTAGATTATTTTTGGAAAGAGGCGAAGGATTTTTTTCGTCTCTTTTTTGTGCAATTTTTAAAATGAGGTGAAATATGGGAATATTTAGCAAACTAGGTTGGTTTTTTAAGGCTGAAAGAAAGCGCTACATTATTGGGATTACTTTCTTAGCGCTGACGTCCTTAGCCAATTTAGTACCACCGCGCGTATTAGGCTTGATGGCTGATCAACTTGATCAAGGACATATTTCCTGGGGCCAATACGGAATGCTGATCATTGCCGTTTTAGCCGCAGCGCTCACTCTTTATATTTTGCGCTATTTCTGGCGTAAGCAAATCTGGGGTGGAGCGGCAGAATTGGAACGGCAGATGCGGTCAAAGTTATTCGATCATTTTATGATTATGGACCGAACTTTTTATCAGCGCCATCGAACGGGTGATTTAATGGCACATGCCACTAATGATGTTTCCGCTATTCAGAATGTAGCTGGAGACGGTGTTTTAACTTTAGTTGATTCTTTAGTTATGGGGCTGTCAACAATGATCGCAATGATTATTTTTGTTGATTGGCGTTTAACAATTGTCGCTTTATTACCGTTGCCATTTTTGGCTTTGGGAGCTTGGAAGCTAGGCGATCATCTACATGATGCTTTTGATAAATCACAAGCTGCGTTTTCAAAGTTGAATAATAAGACACAAGAATCCGTTTCGGGTATTAAGGTGCTTAAAACTTTTGGTCAGGGCAAAGAAGATACTGCAGCCTTTGATCGAATGGTTGATGAAACAATCAATGTTAATAAAAAAGTTTTTGTTTGGGATTCATTGTTTGATCCTTTAGGTACCATAGTCATTGGTGCTACATATGTAATTACCATTATTTATGGCGGCTTATTGGTAATTAATCGAATTTTATCGATTGGTCAATTAGTTTCGTTTATTGCTTATATTTCTAATATGGTTTGGCCAATGTTTGCAATAGGGTATTTATTTAATATCCTAGAGCGTGGTAGTGCTAGCTATGATCGAGTAGAAAAATTGCTTAATGAAAAACCATTAATTACTGATGCTCATGCAGATCAGAGTATTACAGTTAAAGATTTGCAAGGTGATTTAAAATATAATATTAAATCATTTGCCTATCCTGATGAACCAGAGATTCCAGTTTTACAGCAGGTTAACTTTACTCTAAAGCCAGGCCAAACTTTAGGCTTAGTTGGTCGAGTCGGTGCCGGTAAGACGACAATTATTCAATTGCTTTTGCGAGAGTTTGATCAATATGATGGGCAAATTACTTTAAATGGTAAGGATATTAGAACAATTCCACTGAAAGTATTACTTAGCCAAATTTCTTATGTACCACAAAATAACT
The DNA here is from genome assembly GCF_947367125.1 of uncultured Lactobacillus sp. Taxonomy (GTDB): domain Bacteria; phylum Bacillota; class Bacilli; order Lactobacillales; family Lactobacillaceae; genus Lactobacillus. The sequence continues at coordinate 45,223 of NZ_CANBCQ010000017.1, read as the reverse complement.
TTTTGTTTTCAACTAGTATTGGTCGAAATATTGCTTTCTCTTCTGAAGAAGCGAAAAAAGAAGATATTACAACAGCAGCTCAAAAAAGTGATTTACACGATGATGTTTTACAAATGCCTAAAGGCTATGAAACATTAGTTGGTGAAAATGGGTTATCGCTTTCAGGTGGTCAAAGACAGAGAATGTCGATTGCCCGTGCGTTGTTAAAAGATAGTCAGATCTTGATTTTGGATGATGCCTTATCAGCAGTTGATGCGAAGACTGAAACTGAAATTTTATCATCATTAAGAAAAGAGCGAGCAGATAAGACTACGATGATTGCAGCTCACCGCTTAACTTCTGTCATGGATGCGGATCTGATTTTAGTTTTAAAAGATGGGCGAATCGTTGAACGAGGCAATCACCAACAACTTTTAGACGAAGATGGTTGGTATGCAGAAATGTGGCGTAGACAAGAGTTACAAGCAAAGGTGGCTGAAGATGTAGATGAATAACGAAGAACAACATGAATCCGTCTGGTCGAAGACAATTCCGTTTAAAGAACAAGTTGACATTTTTAAACGACTAATGGGCTTTGTGAAGCAATTTAAATTTGAAATGATCATTGCTTTAGTTGGAGCTTTTGTTGTCAGCATAATTAATATTCTTTTACCAAGGGGTTTGCAATATTTCTTAGATCATTTCTTGTTACACCAAAATACAACGGTGCAAGTGATTCTTTTTGCAGGATTATTGTATGCTTTAGGCTCTATTTTAAAGGTAATTATCCAGTTTACTTATCAATATTTCTTTGCCTTAGGTTCAGAGAAAACATTAGAAAGTGTCAGAAGAGCGCTTTACCGTAAGTTACATAAATTAGGGATGCGTTATTTTGACCAAACTCCAGCTGGTTCAATTGTTTCAAGAGTTACTAATGATACAATGACTTTGAGCAATTTTTTGACTGTTCTATCAACTTTTGTAATTGGTGTTTTCTCTGTAGTAACAGCATTAGTAGCGATGTTTACTACTAATGTAGTTGCTGGCTGGTTAATTTTGCTTTTTATGCCAATTCTGTTATTTGTTATTTGGCTTTACTCTCAAAGAAGTTCGCGACTTTATCGTAATTATCGTGAACGGCTTAGTCGAATTAACGCTAATTTGAACGAATCAATTGAAGGAGTCTCTGTTATCCAAGAGTTTAATCAAGAAAAACGGATGACCCACAATTTTGAAGGTGAAAATGGTGGATTAATGAATACTCGTTTTAATATGATTCGGGTTAATTCACTATTATTGTCGCCTTTAACCTCATTGCTTTATTCATTAGCCTTGGCTGTTTCATTGATGTATTTTGGTTTTCCATTACGTGAGACTTTTGTACCAGCCGGTGTGGTATATGCTTTTTCACAATATATTTCACAGCTGTTTAACCCGATTTCAACTATGATGGACCAAATGACTTTCTTCCAAGATGGGATTGTTGCTGGTAAAAGAATTTTTTATATTTTGGATGATACGCAATATGAACCTAAACAAGATGCACAAGCCGGCTTAACAATTAGCAAAGGGAAGATTGAATTTAAGCATGTGAGTTTTTCATATGATGGCAAACATGAAATTTTGCATGATATTTCTTTTGTGGTTAACCCAGGTGAAACATTAGGAATTGTTGGACATACTGGTTCAGGAAAAAGCTCAATTATTAATGTGATGATGCGCTTTTATGAATTTGGTCAAGGTGAAGTTTTAATCGATGATGTTGATATTCGTAAATATCCTAAAGAGGAGTTACGCAAAAAACTTGGATTAGTTTTGCAAGAGCCATTTATGTTTTATGGTGATATCGCTTCTAATATTCGTTTATATAATAAGCAGATTACTGATGCTCAAATTAAGGCTGCGGCTAAAGCAGTTCAAGCTGATCAATTTATTGAAAAAATGCCAGGTAAATACCATGCAAAGGTAATTGAAGGTGGAGAGGAATTTAGTCAAGGGCAACGGCAACTAATTTCTTTTGCCAGAACTTTAGTCACAGACCCTAAAGTTTTAGTATTAGATGAAGCAACTGCTAATGTTGATACCGAAACTGAAACTTTAATTCAGCAAGGTCTAAAACGTTTACGTAAAGGACGGACCACTCTAGCAATTGCCCACCGGCTTTCAACTATTGCCGATGCTGATCAAATCATTGTTTTGGATAAAGGACGAATTATTGAGCGCGGTACTCATGAAGAATTATTAGCGCAAAAAGGCTATTACTATAACTTGTATACTTTGCAAAATAATGAAAATAAGGATAATTAATTTTGAGGACGTTTGTTTAGTAACGACGTCCTTTTTGCTATAATAATGAAAAAGTATTAAATAATTATGAATATTTGTAAGGAGAAAAAATGAGAAGATATTTTGCCGTTCGTGGTGGAGCTGGCGATGTTGCACAACCGGATCTTAATGTCAAACCACAAGATAATTTGTATTTAGCTGTCAATTCAGAATGGTTGTCTAAAGCTAAAATCCCTGCAGATAAGACGTCTACTGGGATTAACTCTGAACTAGATCAACGAATTGAAGATCGGGTAATGAAAGATTTTGCTGATGTTGCAGCAGGTAAAGAAAAAATGCCTGATATCAAGGATTTTGGGAAAGCAATTGCTTTATATAAAATTGCCAAAGATTTTGACAAAAGGGATGCTGAAAAAGCTAATCCAATTCAAAAAGATTTACAAAAGTTATTAGCCTTGAGTAGCTTTAGTGATTTTGAACAAAAGGCTGCTGATTTATTTATGGGTCCATATACTTTGCCATTTGTCTTTGATGTTGATGCTGACATGAAGAATACTGATGTAAATGTGCTTCATTTTGGTGGACCAAGTACATTTTTACCAGATACTACGACCTATAAAACAGCTGATGCCAAAAAACTCTTGGATATTTTACAAGATCAAAGCATTAATTTGTTAATGATGGCCGGGGTTGGTAAGAGTGAAGCACGTACTTATGTTGCCGATGCTTTAGCTTTTGATCAAAAATTGGCTAAGATTGTTAAATCAACCGAAGAATGGTCAGATTACGCAGCAATCTATAATCCAGTAAACTATGCTGAATTTATTGCAAAGTTTAAGTCATTTAAGATGGCTGACTTTATGGCTGCTGTTTTGCCAGTTAAACCAGAGCGGATCATTGTAATGGAACCACGTTTTCTTGATCATGCTGAGAGTTTATTAAACGAAGCTAATTTTGCCGAAATTAAAGGCTGGATGTTGGTTAAATACATTAACAATGTAGCTAGATTTTTGTCTCAAGCTTTTCGAGAAGCAGCATTTCCATTTAATCAGGCAATTACTGGTACGCCACAATTGCCAACTCAAATTAAACAAGCTTATCGTTTAGCAAATAATGCTTTTGATGAAGTAGTCGGCATTTTTTATGGGCAAAAGTATTTTGGAGCTAAAGCCAAAAAAGATGTTGAAGACATGATTCATAAGATGCTCAAGGTTTATGAGGAAAGAATCAAATCAAATACCTGGCTTTCTGCTGAAACGAAAAAGAAGGCAGTAGTTAAGCTAAAAGCCTTGGTCTTAAAGATTGGTTATCCAGATAAGATCGAAGAAATCTTTGATTTACTGCAAGTTGATCCTGAAAAGAGCCTCTATGAAAATGAAGCAGCAATGTCGACAGTGCGTACTAAATATATGCTGGCTAAATTAACTAAGCCGGTTGATCGTTCGGTATGGTTAATGCCAGGTAATTTAAATAATGCCTGCTATGATCCACAAAGAAATGATTTAACTTTCCCAGCAGGAATCTTGCAGGCACCGTTTTATGATATTAATCAATCGCGCGGTGCTAACTATGGCGGTATTGGTGCAACTATTGGTCACGAAGTATCACATGCTTTTGATAATAGTGGTGCTAAGTTTGATGAACGAGGAAATATGAATAATTGGTGGACTGATGCAGACTTCGCTGAATTTAATAAGCGAGTTGGCCAAATGGTTGATATTTTTGATGGTTTACAATATGGTCCAGCTAAAGTGAATGGTAAGCAAGTTGTTGGTGAAAATATAGCTGATTTAGCTGGACTTGCCTGTGCTGTCCAAACTGGAAAAGATGATGGTGCCGATTTAAAGGATCTTTTTGAAAACTATGCTCGTAGTTGGATGCAAAAACAACGTCCTGAAGCAATCAAAACAGAAGTTCAAACCGATGTCCATGCGCCGCAGCCAACTAGAGTAAATATTCCAGTACAATGTCAAAATGACTTTTATGAAGCTTTTGATGTTAAGCTTACTGATGGTATGTGGCTTGATCCGCAAGATAGAATTAAAATTTGGTAAAAAATAAGCGTTGATCAAAATCAACGCTTATTTTGGTTCTTATTTATCTAACATATATTTTCTAGTCATTGGTAAATTGGTACCTGAAGGACCTTTAACTAAAAGATATTGAATTACATCAATATTGCCTGATTCAAATGAAGCTGCACAAGCGTTGAGATACATGTCCCACATCCGAGTGAAGCGTTCACCCATTTTATCTTGGATTTGATCACGAGCTGCATTAAAGTTCTTGTCCCAAATTTCAAGAGTTCGTTGGTAATGACGACGAAGGGTTTCCATATCAGTAATTTGCAAACCACTATTAACGATATCGCCAACAATTTCTTGCAGACCAGGAATATAACCACCTGGAAAAATGTATTTATTAATCCAGGCATTAGTAGCTCCACCTTGTTGACGAGTAATGCCGTGAATTAAGGCAGAACCATCTTTATTTAAATACTTGGAAATATCTTGGAAATATTTTGGAAGATTTTCTGAACCTACGTGTTCGAACATACCGACAGAAGTGATGTAATCCCAATGTTGATCACCGAGTTCACGGTAGTCTTCAAGTCTAACTTCTGCTACATCTTCTAAGCCTTCATCGTAAATACGCTTTTGAACTAGTTTATATTGTTCTTCACTAAGTGTAACGCCAGTAACTTTGAGGCCATATTCCTTAGCAGCGGTAAGCATTAATGTGCCCCAGCCACAGCCAATGTCAAGCAGCGTCTTACCCTTTTGTGGATGAAGCTTGTTTAAGATATGGTGCACCTTAGCAATTTGTGCTTGTTCCAAATCATTTTCATTGCCATCTGCAAAGTAAGCACATGAATAAGTCAAAGTAGGGTCAAGCCATAATTTGTAAAAATCATTACCGATATCGTAGTGGCTTTGAACATCTTCTTCACTTTGCTTTTCTGTATGCTTTTGCTTAGGCAGAAATTTACGGAATTTAGAAGCACGCATAAAACTATCAGCACTCTGGTAAGCACCAAGGATTAGTTTTTGAATATCACCGTGAATTTCAATTTTCTTATCCATGTAGCCTTCGCCTAAGGCAAGGGATGCATTACGAGTAATGTCACCCATTGGAATTTTTTCGTTAAAAACAATTTCAATTTCTGGCTCACCGTTGCCGTAAACTTCACTCTTACCGTCCCAGTAGGTTACTTTAACAGGAAAGGGGAAGGACTTGCTAAGCATCATTTTATAAAAAGTTTTTTCTAACAATTGCTTTTTCCTCCAATATTTAAAACCTAAAAGTATTTTAACACTTCTTTCTTTTTATTTGCCAATGGGATGAGAGCAAAATAAAAAACAGCTAATAGCTGTTTTATTTGGCAACATAATGGAAATTAGGGTCTAATTCTTTATCCAAGCTATTCCAGGCATCTTCAAGTTGCTTGAATAAAATTTGTTCATTTTCATGAGTTAATTTAGTTTTACGATCAATTGTAATTGGATCACCAAAGTTAACTTCTAGGGGTTTGCGCTTAAGCAGTCCTTTAAAAGTTAATGGACCTTGATAAACGACGGGTACCATTGGCTTTTTGGACATTTTAGAAATTAAAAGTACGCCACCTTTTAATTCAGCTGAATGACGGGTTCCTGAAGGAAAAATGATCAATGAGAGTTTTCCTTTTCTAAGACCTTTAACTGGAATTTTTAAAGCCGATGGTCCAGGATTTTTTCGATCAACTGGAAAAGCATGAGCATGATTAAGAATAAAGCGCAAAATTGGATTTTTAAATAGTTCAATTTTAGCCATAAACATGAATTCCATCGGGCTTGCACCTAAGGCAAATAAAAGTGGTTCCCACCAGGTTCGGTGTGGTGCTACTAGAATATAGTTGCCTTTTGGCAAACAATCTTTATGGTGAATATGTAAATGGCCGTTTAACACCCAAACGATGAAACGGACAATCGGGCGAATAATTTTGTAAAACATTTTGTCCTCCATTTTAATGTAAGTTATTATAAAAATAGAATGACGAGAAAGGCAAATATTTTTATGGTAGAACTGAAAGATAATGAGCGAATTGACTACATGTATAGCGATAATCTACGGATTATTCAGGATAAAACGGCTTTTAGTTTTTCAATGGATACTTTATTTTTGGCATATTGGGCTAAAGATCTGATTCGTGATAAGGATAAAGTGGCAGATTTATGTGCTGGCAATTGTGCTGCCACAATTTATATGGCTTATTTTAACCGAGCTCATTATGATGCAGTTGAAATTCAAGATGAAGTTTATTCTCAAGCTGTGCGTTCGGTAGAGCTCAATGAAATGGAAAATCGAATTTCAGTTTATCAAGATAATGTGCTAAATGCTCCGCATTTTTTGCGTAAGGATAGTTATGATGTGGTGACGGTAAATCCACCGTATTTTAAAGCTCCAGAAGGTCATGAAGTTAATCCAGATCGCAAAAAAGCCATCGCTCGCCATGAACTTTTGATTAATTTAGAGCAAATAATTGAAGTGGCTAGTGGCTTGCTTAAGATGAAGGGCAAGATGTTCATGGTACATCGACCAGAGCGACTAGGTGAGATTACTTACTACTGTATAAAGCATGATTTGAGTATTAAAATGGTGCAGCCTTTTGTGCCACATCGCGGTGAAGATGCCAATTTAGTGATCGTTGAAGCTGTTAAACATACAGGGACTGACGGAACTGTTTTAAAAGATGCAGTTGAAGTTCATGAAGCAAACGGTGATTTTACGCCATTAGTTCAGCGAATCTCTCGAGAAACTGAAGAAGATAAGGCTAAGCATGAAGCACAAGGCAAATACTATTTTTATGTATTATTGTGCAATGATGGCAGTTTTTATGGTGGCTTTACCAATGACTTAGAGCATCGCTTAAAAATGCATAATTCTGGGAAGGGTGCTAAGTATACCAAAACGCGGCGGCCTGTACGAATGATTTATCATGAACAGTTTGACGATAAACGCTTAGCTTTGAAACGAGAATACTGGTTTAAGCATCATTCACGAGCTTGGAAAGAAAAATTTTTGCACGAGCATAATATTAAGTTTTAGCCTTGCAAGTCTGAATTTTTTCTTGTAAAATATTCGAGTATGCTGTGTCAGCATATAAATTTTAAAACACATCAAGAGCGATCATCATTGTGGTGCCCTGGGTAGTGGTTAGATGATGAAATGAACGCTTGAGAGGATATAAAACCATAGGAGGAATTTAATATGGCAGACGTTGTTACAATGAAGCAATTGCTTGAAGCAGGTGTCCACTTTGGTCACCAAACTAGAAGATGGAACCCAAAGATGGCTCCTTACATTTTCACTCAAAGAAATGGTATCTACATCATTGACTTGCAAAAGACTATCAAGATGTTAGATGATGCTTACAACTTTATGAAGGCTGTTGCTCAAGACGGTGGCGTTTTCTTATTTGTAGGTACTAAGAAGCAAGCTCAAGACTCAATTGCTGAAGAAGCAACTCGTGCAGGTCAATACTACGTAAACCAACGTTGGTTGGGTGGTACTTTGACTAACTGGTCAACTATGCAAAGCCGTATTAAGAGATTAAAGCAATTGAAGCAAATGTCAGAAGATGGTACTTTTGATGTTCTTCCAAAGAAGGAAGTTGCTCTCTTAACTAAGGAGATGGATAAGCTTGAAAAATTCTTTGGCGGTATCGAAGATATGCCAAGAATTCCAGATGTCTTATTCGTAGTAGACCCTAAGAAAGAAAAAATTGCGGTTCACGAAGCTAACATTTTAGGTATCCCAGTTGTAGCTATGGTTGATACCAACACTGATCCAGATCCAATCGATGTAGTTATCCCATCAAACGATGACGCTATTCGTGCTATTCGTTTGATCGCAGGTGCTATGGCTGATGCCGTTGTTGAAGGCCAACAAGGTCAAGACGATGAATCAGTTGAAGTTGACTTCAAGGAAAATGCAGACGGTTCAGAAGAAATCGTTAGCGCTGAAGAAAACCCAGAAGACTAGTTTTTATTGTTAGTTCCGTAGGAGGGACCTATTAATGGCACAAATTACTGCAAAATTGGTTAAAGAATTACGTGAACGTACTGGTGCCGGCGTTATGGACGCTAAGAAGGCATTGGTAGAAGTTGACGGTGACATGGACAAGGCTATTCAATACCTTCGTGATAAAGGTATGGCTAAGGCCGCTAAAAAGGCTGACCGTGTTGCAGCTGAAGGTTTGACCGGTGTTTACGTTAATGGTAATGTTGCAGCTATTACTGAAGTTAACTCAGAAACTGACTTTGTTTCTTCAAATGACAAGTTTGTTAACTTAGTAAAGGAAGCAACTAAGACTATTGCTGAAGGTCAACCTGCTGATATGGAAGCAGCTAAGGAATTAAAGATGGACGATGGTTCAACTTTAGACCAAGCATTTGTTAATGCTACTGCTACTATCGGTGAAAAGATTGTTTTACGTCGTTTTGCTTTAGAAAAGAAGAACGATGACCAAGAATTTGGTGCTTACCAACACAATGGTGGTCAAATTGGTGTTATTACTGTTTTGGAGGGTGCAGATGCTGCTACTGCTAAGCACTTAGCAATGCACATTGCTGCTATGAGTCCTAAGGTTATTTCACCAGAAGAATTGGACGATCAATTTATTACTGATCAATTAGCTGTTATGAACCACAAGATTGATCAAGACAATGAAAGTCGTGAATTGGTACACAAGAAGCCATTACCACACCTTGTTTATGGTTCAGAAAAGCAATTAACTGATGACGTTTTAGCTAAGGCTAAGGAAGATATCAAGTCTGAACTTAAAGAAGAAGGTAAGCCAGAAAAGATCTGGGACAGAATTATTCCAGGTAAGATGCAACGCTTTATCGATGATAATACTCAAGTTGATAAGCAATTTGCAGTTTTATCACAAGACTATATTATGGACGACAGCAAGACTGTTGGCGAATTCTTGAAAGAAAAGGGCGCTAAGTTAGTTGCTTTCCAACGTTATGAAGTTGGTGAAGGTATCGAAAAGAAGCAAGAAGACTTTGCTGCTGAAGTTCGTGAACAAATGAAATAGTTAGTATTACTATACTATGATAGAAAGGAGGAGTACGTTAGGTACTTCTCCTTTTTTGTAAAATTTTTCTAGTGTTCTATTTCTAAGGGACATTGCAGTGTTAGATATGGTAGAATAATTAAAGCTATTAGAGGAGGTCATTATGAGTCAAGTTAAATATAAACGCATCATTTTAAAAATATCAGGAGAAGCTTTAGCAGGTGATAAAGGTACGGGAATTAATCCAACTGTAATTAGTCACTTGGCTAAAGAAATCAAATCAGTTCACGATTTGGGCGTTGAAATTGGTATCGTCTGCGGTGGCGGTAACATGTGGCGCGGTGAGACTGGTGCTAAGCTGGGTATGGAACGTGCCCAGGCAGATTACATGGGAATGCTGGCAACTATTATGAATGGTTTAGCTTTACAAGATGGTCTTGAAAAAGTTGGCGTTCCAACTAGAATGCAGACTTCAATTGAAATGAGACAAATTGCTGAGCCTTACATTAGAAGAAGAGCTTTACGTCATCTTGAAAAAGGTCGTGTAGTTATCTTTGGTGGTGGTACTGGTAATCCTTACTTCTCAACTGATACTACTGCAGCTCTTCGTGCTGCTGAAATTGGCGCAGATGTAATTTTGATGGCCAAAAACGGTGTGGATGGTGTTTATTCAGCTGATCCAAAGACTGATCCTTCAGCAACTAAGTTCTCAGAATTAACACAACTTGATTTAATTTCAAAGGACTTAAAGGTTATGGACAGAACTGCTAGTTCACTTTCAATGGATACTGAAATTCCATTAATTGTCTTTAATGTTAATACCCCAGGTAACATTAAAAAGGTTGTATTAGGTGAAAATATTGGTACTGTTATTAGAGGTGATAAATAATGAATAATGAAACTATTGAAAAAGCAAAAACAAAAATGGCTGATTCTATTAAGGTCTATCAAAAGCGCTTGGCTTCTATCCGTGCAGGTGTAGCTAATGCTGCTCTTCTTGATAATGTTCAAGTAGAATACTATGGCGCACCAACTCCATTGACTCAAATGTCTAGTATTACTATTCCAGAACCACGTGTATTATTGATCACACCATATGATCAAAACTCATTAGATGATATTGAGCATGCGTTATTAGCTTCAAATTTGGGCTTAACTCCTGCCAATGATGGTAAGGTAATTAGATTGGTTATTCCTCAACTTACTGGTGAAAGAAGAGAAGAAATCGCTAAGGAAGTTGGTAAGTTTGCCGAAGAAGCTAAGATTGCTGTTAGAAATGTTCGTCGTGATGCAATGAATACATTAAAGAAAGACGAAAAGAATGGTGACATTACTGAAGATGAACAACGTAATTTAGAAAAACAAGTTCAAAAAGTAACTGATGATGCCGCTAAGCAAATTGATCAACTTGCTGATGAAAAACGTAAGGAAATTACTCAAGGTTAAAGATGAGTAGTAAAGGTAATGAATTAAATCATTTAGCCATTATTATGGATGGTAATGGTCGCTGGGCTAAAAAGAGACACAAGCCGCGTTTTATTGGACATCGCGAGGGAATGGATAATGTTGAGCGGATTACTTTAGCTGCTGATAAGTTAGGTATTAAAGTACTGACGCTCTATGCTTTTTCTACTGAAAATTGGGCCAGACCTAAAGAAGAAGTTGCTTATTTAATGAATCTTCCTGTTCGTTTTTTTGACAAGTATATGCCAACTTTAATGGAAAATAATGTCAAAGTGAACATTATGGGGTATCTAGATGAATTACCTGAGAAAACTTATCGAATAGTTCAGCGTGCTATGTCAGAAACAGCTAATAATACTGGCTTGATTTTGAATTTTGCTTTTAATTATGGCTCCAGAAGAGAAATTACCTCTGCTATGAGGGAATTAGGCGGAATGATTGAAGCCGGCTTGCTTACAAGTGAAAAAATTACTGAAGAGATGATTTCAAATCACTTAATGACAAGTAATTTTGGCCCCTATCGAGATCCAGACTTATTAATTAGAACCTCTGGTGAACAGCGAATTTCTAATTTCTTATTATGGCAATTAGCATATTCAGAATTGGCTTTTAGTGATAAAAATTGGCCAGATTTTGACAAAAATGATTTAACAAAATTTGTAGAAGATTATAAGCACCGCAATCGGCGCTTCGGTAAGGTAGACGAATCGGATAGTTAATTATGAAACAACGTACAATTACGGCAATTGTTGCCCTATGTCTTTTTATTCCAATTGTGCTCGCAGGTGGCCTTTGGATGGATTGGTTGACTGTATTATTTGCAGCAGTCGGAATTAGCGAAATCTTTTTAATGAAGAAACAAATTCTAGTTTCTTTTGATTTCCTATTAGCTTTACTTGCAACCTTAACTTGGACAGTTCCAGATTCATTTTTTAAAGTATTTCCTTCGAATATTACCAAATTAGGTGTGTTCTATGGAATTATTATGTTGTTTTTGACTTGGACTGTTCTTTCAAAGAATAAAACTACATTTGATGATGTAGGTGTATATATTTTAGCTGCACTTTATATTGGAATTGGTTTTCACTATATGGCAGCTATTAGAGCATATCCACAAAATGGCTTAGCTCTTTTAGGTTATGTCTTTGTTGTTGTTTGGTCCACTGATATTGGTGCCTACATGATTGGACGTAAGATTGGTAAACATAAATTATGGCCAGTTATTAGTCCTAATAAAACATGGGAAGGCTCAATTGGTGCAGTTATTTGTGCCTTAATTTGCAGCGCAATTTATATGGCAATTATCGGTAGTTTTGGCATTCACTTTGGTGTGTCAGAATTAACAATGGTTATTTTGGCCTTCTTCTTGTCAATTGTTGGTCAAATGGGTGACTTAGTTGAGTCAGCTTATAAGCGTTTCTATGGTGTAAAGGACTCTGGTAAAATTTTACCAGGTCACGGTGGCATTTTAGATCGTTTTGATAGTATGCTATTTGTTTTGCCTGTAGTTGCAGCAATTTTAGGTATTGTTCATTAGGAGAATTTTTATTGAAGGGTATACTAATCTTTATCGTCGTTTTTGGTATATTAGTATTTGTCCATGAATTTGGACATTTTATTGTAGCCAAAAAGTCAGGGATCTTGGTTAGAGAATTCTCAATTGGAATGGGCCCAAAACTTTTTCAAATTAGACGAAATCCCACCACTTATACCATTCGTTGGTTACCACTTGGTGGGTATGTTCGTTTAGCGGGTTCTGATGATGAAAGTAAACTCGATCCAGGAATGACCGTCGTTTTACAATTAAATAAGCAAAATGAAGTTGTTAGAATTGATGCTTCAGAAAGCGAAATTCCAATTGAAGGAATTCCTGTACAAGTAACCAAAGCTGATTTAGTAGATGATTTAATAATCGAAGGTTACGAAAATGGTGACGAGAATAATCCAGTAAGTTATCATGTTTCTCATGATGCAACTATCATTGAAAAGAATGGTACTGAATTAATTATTGCACCACGAGATACACAATTTAATCAAGCTAATGTTTGGCAGAAACTTGCAACTAATTTTGCTGGTCCTTTTATGAATATTCTTCTAGGTTTTGTAGTATTTTTAATTTGGACATTTACAGTTCCAGGACCAGCAACAACTACAGTTGGTTCAACTCAGGCCAATTCACCAGCCCGTGCTGCAAAAATTGTAGCAGGCGATCAGATTATGGCAATTAATGGTCATAGAATTACTGATTTTGAACAAGTATCGCAAGAGATTAATCAAAGTAAAGGCAAAACTTTACGTTTTGAATTAAAGAAAAATGGTCGGACTAGAACAGTTTCAGTTAAACCAACAGCTCACAAAATTCAAAAGCAAACTGTTTATCAAATCGGAATTTTAGCTAAGAGCAATGAAAGTGCAGCTGTTAAGTTGAAGCGAGGATGGGATACGGCTGTATCAACAACTGGCTTAATTTTTAGAGCTGTTGGCAATTTATTTAGTCATTTCAGTTTAAATAAGTTGTCAGGACCAGTTGGAATTTACTCTCAAACTTCACAAGTATCGCAAATGGGCTTTACTTATGTATTAGCCTTTTTGGGAATGATTTCGATTAATTTGGGAATTGTAAATTTAATCCCGATTCCAGGTCTTGATGGTGGTAAACTTTTATTGAACTTAATTGAATTAGTTCGGGGGAAACCAATTTCTGAAGAGCATGAAGCAGTTGTTGAATTAATTGGTTTCGGTTTATTATTAATTTTAATCATTGCAGTTACAGGCAATGATATTTATCGCTATTTTATAAAATAATAGATAATTTTATTTTTACTTTAGGAGATAAGAATAAGAATGCGTCAATCAAAATTTTTTATGCCAACTTTAAAGGAAGCTCCATCAGATGCCGTGGCTGAAAGTCATAAGCTGATGATTAGAGGTGGGTATATTCGCCAAGTTACAGCAGGTGTTTATGCTTATCTTCCATTAGGTTACCGTGTTTTACGTAAGGCAGAAAACATTATTGAACAAGAAATGGACAAGATTAATGTTCCAGAGATGATCATGCCTCACTTATTACCTGCAACTTTGTGGCAAGAAAGTGGTCGTTATAAGAAATACGGTGCAGAAATGTTTAAATTAAAGGATCGTCATGGTCGTGAAAGTTTACTTGGACCTACACATGAAGAAACCTTTACTGAGATTATTGCTAAAAACTTGAAGAGTTATAAGCAAATGCCACTTGCTTTGTATCAAATTCAAACTAAATTCCGTGATGAAAATAGACCTCGTTTTGGTCTTCTTCGTGGTCGTGAATTTGTGATGCTCGACGGTTATAGTTTTGCAGCAACTCGTGATCAATTAGATGAACAATTTGATGATCAAAAGAATGCTTACAAGCGTATCTTTAAACGCGCAGGTGTTACTGTTCATCCAGTAATTGCTGACTCAGGAACAATGGGTGGTAAGAATTCTACTGAATTTCAAGCTCCAGCAGCAATTGGTGAAGATACTATTGCTACTAATGAAAAGGGTACTTATGCTGCTAACCTTGAAATGGCTAAAAGTATTGATACTTTTAAGCAAGAACCAGAAGAGTTAAAAGAATTAAATAAGGTGGCAACTCCAGATTGCGATACCATTGAAAAGTTAGCTAAGTTTCTTGACGTTCCAGCTACTAGAATCGTGAAGGGTATTCTTTATATTGCTGACGATCAAAAAGTTTTAGTATTAATTCGTGGTGATAAGCAAATTAATGAAGTAAAATTAGGTCATGTTTTAGATGCTGATGAAGTTCGTGAAGCAAATACTGAGGATTTAGAGGCTATTACTGGTAGTGCCAAAGGTGGTGTAGGTCCAGTTAATGCTGATTGGGCAGATAAGATTATTGCCGATGAAACCGTTAAGAATCTTTACAATGTTGTAGTTGGCGCTAACGAAACTGATTACCAATATGAAAATGCTAATTTAGATCGTGACTTTAAGGTTGACGAATTTGCTGATATTAGAGTAGCAAATGAAGGCGAACCAGATCCAGTAGACCAATTACCACTTAAATTCACTACTTCAATTGAAGTTGGGCATATCTTTAAGTTGGGCACTTACTATACTAAAACTATGGGCGCCGACTTCTTGGATCAAAATGGTAAAGCTAAGCCTGTGATTATGGGTTCATATGGTATTGGTGTTACTAGAATGTTATCAGCTGCTGTAGAACAGCATTTGACAGAACGTGGTGTAGCATGGCCAAAAGAAATTGCTCCATTTGCAATTCATATTGTTCAAATGAAGATGAACAAGGAAGATCAAACTGAATTAGCTGAAAAACTTGAAAAGAAATTCAGTGAAAAGTATGATGTTTTATACGATGATCGTAAAGAACGTGCAGGGGTTAAGTTTGCTGATGCTGACTTAGTTGGTGCACCAATCAGAATTACGATCGGTAAAAAAGCTGCTGATGGCATTGTTGAGGTTAAACGCCCAACTGATGACAAAGCAACTGAAATGTCAATTGATGAATTAGATAAGTTTGTAAATCAAGAGTTAGGATAATTTTTGTGGCAAATAAAAACGATCTTTTCTTAAAATTGCTCAAACAGGTTCACTTTCCTGATAGTTTTGAAGACAATGATCTTCTACAAAAAGGAAAAGTTGAAAACGTGGATGTTTACGCTAAAGAACACAGGTGGGATATCCACGTTTTTTTTGATACTCCTTTGATGTATGACACCTACGTAGCATTAAGAAAAGCTATAGAGGAAACATTTTCCTCATTTGTAAATGTAAGATTTTATGTTGGAACAGCTGACGGTTCAGATCAGTATTTACTAGATTACTGGCATTATGCAGTTCAAAATTCAAATATTTTACAACCAGTAGCACGTGAATTTTTAGCTGGACAAAAGCCTAAAAAGGTTGATGGTCGATGGGTTATTCCGGTTGACAATAATGTGATTGATGGCTTGATTGAACAGAAGGCATTAGATGATTTGGCTGAAGAAATGCGTGATTATGGTTTCTTTAATTTAAAATTCATTACCCAGCTTGATCAAACTAGTTCGAAAAATAATTTAGAAAGTTTGCAGGAACTACAACAAGAGCATGAAAAAAGTATGCAAGAAGTTTTTGAAAAGACTCCTGACAAGCCTAAACCTCAACCTAAGCAATATCCAACGAGACGTACCAATTATGGTAAACGTAAATTAGATGAAAATGCACCAATTAGTCAAATTAAAGAACTAGAAGATGGTGTTCGTAATGTTGTGATTGAAGGAAACATCTTCAATATTGAAAATCGTGAACTTAAATCTGGTGCAGTTATCTTTTCTGGTGAAATTACTGATTACACTGATTCAATTGCATTTAAGAAATTTGTGTCTAATAAAGATGAAATTGATGAATTAACTGCAATTAAGCCAGGAACCTGGGCCAAGATGCAGGGATCAGTTGCAGATGATCAATATATTCATGACGTAGTTTTCAATATTAATAGTTTACAGACTGTTGAACACATTGGTCGAACAGAAAAGTATGAAGGTGAACCTAAACGTGTAGAACTTCATGTTCATACCAATATGAGTCAAGTTGATGCAACTAATACTCCAACCGATTTTATTAAAACAGCTAAAAAGTTTGGTCAAAAGGCAATTGCGATTACCGATCACGGGGATGTGCAGTCGTTCCCTGAAGCTTTTAGTACTGGTAAGGCCATGGATATGAAAATATTATATGGTGTAGAAGCTAATATGATTGATGATCAAGCTTTGTTAGTCTTAAATCCAGCGCCAATGA
Source organism: uncultured Lactobacillus sp. (assembly GCF_947367125.1). Taxonomy (GTDB): domain Bacteria; phylum Bacillota; class Bacilli; order Lactobacillales; family Lactobacillaceae; genus Lactobacillus. The sequence continues at coordinate 28,653 of NZ_CANBCQ010000017.1, read as the reverse complement.
CGTATGAAGATCGAGAGTTTGTTATCTTCGACGTGGAAACTACCGGATTATCATCTGTTTACGATACCATTATCGAAATAGGTGCAGTTAAAATGAAGAATGGAGAAGTACTAGAACGCTTTGATAAATTCATTAATCCGCACCATCCTTTAAGCGAACAAACTATTAATTTAACTTCAATTACCGATGAAATGGTTGGAGCTGCTGATGATGAAGCGGTGGTCATTAAACAATTCCAAGATTTTTATGGTGATCGGCCGCTATGTGGACATAATGTTCAATTTGATGTTGGGTTTGTTAATGCTGCATTAAGACGGGCGGGTCTAAAAGAGATTACCCAGCCTGTAGTTGATACGCTTGAAGTATCAAGATTATTGCACCCCGAACAAAGTCGCCATACTTTAGATTCATTAGCTAAAAAATATAATGTTTCTTTAGAGCATCACCACCGTGCTAATCAAGATGCAGAAGCAACTGGGTATTTGATGTTTAAATTATTAGATGCTTTTAATAAAAAGTATCATGAAGATAATTTAAATAATTTAAATAATTTAAATGGTTATGCCGCACATGGTGAGGTTTACAAACGTGCACGTCCTTCGCATATGACAGTTCTCGCCAAAGATCAAGCTGGATTAAAAAATCTTTATAAACTAGTTTCTATTGCCAGCACCAAGGACTTTTTCCGAATTCCTCGTACGCCTAAATCAGATTTGGCTCGTTTACATGAAGGATTGCTTTATGGTTCAGGATGTTGGCAAGGCGATGTCTTTATTGCAATGATGCAAAAAGGATATGATGAAGCACGTGAAAAGGCTAAGTTTTATGATTATCTTGAGGTGCAACCTCCTGCAACTTATTCACAGTTGATTGCTGATGGATTGATCAAGGATGAGGATCAATTACATGAAATTATTGAGAATATTGTTAAGTTGGGCAAGGAATTGAATAAGCCGGTTGTAGCTACTAGTGATGCTCACTATGTTGACGAAAAGGATGCTATTTATCGTAAAATTTTAATTGCAGCTCAACGTTCAAATCCTAATCGAAACAAACCACAACCAGATTTGCATTTTTATTCAACACAAGAGATGCTAGACGCATTTTCATTTTTAGGCGAAGATGTTGCTAAAGAAATCGTCATTGACAATACTAATAAGATTGCTGATGAGATAACGGAAATTGAGCCAATTAAAGATGGCTTATATCCACCACATATTGAACATGCCGATGAAGAAATGAAAAAGCTGACTTATGATAAGGCCTATGAGTTATATGGTAAGCCACTACCTAAGATTGTTAAGGATCGAATTGATCTTGAATTGAACTCAATTATTTCAAATGGGTATGCGGTTATTTATCTGATTTCTCAGCGTCTAGTAGCTAAATCCAATAAAGATGGTTATTTGGTAGGTTCACGTGGTTCTGTTGGTTCTAGTTTAGTAGCGACAATGTCAGGAATTACGGAAGTAAATCCGTTAGCACCGCATTATCGCTGTCCTAATTGTAAATATTCACAATTTTTTGAAAATGGTGAATATGGATCTGGGTTTGACTTGCCAGATAAAGATTGTCCAAAGTGTGGTACTCCTTTAGTTAAAGATGGACAGGATATTCCATTTGCGACTTTTTTAGGTTTCCATGGAGATAAGGTACCTGATATCGATTTGAACTTCTCAGGTGACTATCAGCCAGTAGCTCACAATTTTATTCGAGTAATGTTTGGACCTGATAATTCTTATCGTGCGGGAACAATTGCGACTGTTGCAGATAAGACTGCATATGGTTATGCTAAGCACTATGATGAAGAGCACGATTTGAAATTGAGAAATGCAGAGCTTGATCGTTTAGCTGCTGGGGTTCGTGGTGTTAAAAGAACTACAGGCCAGCACCCAGCTGGAATTGTTGTTGTTCCTGATGATATGGATATTTATGACTTTACTCCGGTATCATATCCAGCTGATGATGTAAATGCTGCTTGGCTAATTACTCACTATGATTTCCATTCAATCCATGACAACATTTTAAAGTTTGATATCTTAGGACACGATGATCCAACTATGATTCGTCACTTACAGGATTTGTCCGGAATTGATCCATTAACTATTCCACCAGATGACCCTGGAGTTATGTCATTGTTCTCAAGTCCTGATATTTTAGGCGTTACACCTGAACAAATTCAGTCAAAAACGGGAACATTAGGAGTTCCGGAATTTGGTACACGATTTGTTAGAGGGATGCTAGAAGAAACAAAGCCAACCACATTTTCTGAATTATTGCAGATTTCCGGTTTGTCTCACGGTACCGACGTATGGTTAGGCAATGCTGAAGATTTAATTAATCAGGGAATTTGTAAATTAAAGAACGTAATTGGATGTCGTGATAACATCATGATGGACTTGATTCACTGGGGAGTTAAGCCAGAAGTCGCCTTTTCTACGATGGAATCGGTTCGTCATGGTCGCGGTATTAGTGATGAAAATATGGCTGTTTTGAAGAAGAATAAGAATATTCCAGATTGGTATATTCCTTCTTGTTTAAAGATTAAGTACATGTTCCCTAAAGCGCACGCTACTGCTTATATTTTGATGGCTTTGCGAATTGCTTGGTTTAAAGTATATTATCCAGAAATTTATTACACTGCTTATTTCTCAGTTCGTGCTGATTTATTTGACTTAGTTGCCATGAGTCATGGTAAAAATACTGTTAAGGCAGCAATGAAAGAAATTCAGGATAAAGGAATGGATGCTTCAGCCAAGGATAAAAGTTTGTTAACTGTTTTAGAGATCGCTAACGAATGTCTAGAACGAGGCATAAAAATTAAAATGGTGGATCTTGATCAATCTGAAGCAACAGACTTTAAGATTTTAGATAAAAACACGATTTTAGCACCGTTCAATGCGGTTCCAGGTTTAGGAGACAATGCAGCCAAGCAGATTGTGGCTGCCCGTGCTGAAAAGAAATTCTTATCCAAAGAAGACTTGGCCAAGCGCGGAAAAGTTTCACAAACTATTATGAATTACTTTGAAGAAAATGGTGTTCTGGATGGAATGCCAGACGAAAATCAATTATCGCTTTTCTAGAGACTAAATTTTACAAAATTATGCAAAACGTGGTATACTACTAGAGAAGTTCGAATAGGTAAATTCGAGTGAGCAGTAATGCTCACTCTTTTTATTACGGAGGAAAATTTTTGTCTAAAGTTATAGATTCTGTTCGTCCAGTTGTCGAAACAATTATTGATGAGCATGGTGACATGTTAGTTGATATGGAATACGTTAAAGAAAAAGGGCAAAATTATTTGCGCATCTATGTTGATCGTCAACCAAATGGAATTGACATTGATGAGATTGCAGCTTTAAGTGAACTTGTTTCTGAAAAGCTGGATTCCCTTGATCCTGATCCGCTTCCTGATCCTTATGTTTTGGAATTGTCGTCTCCAGGTGCTGAACGTCCCATTAAAACAAAAGCTGATTGGGAAAAAGCACTGAATGATTACATTCATATTGGTCTTTATCAAAAAATTGAGGATAAGAAAATGTATGAAGGTACATTAAAATCTTATAATGATGATGAGATCGTATTAGAGATAAAAGATAAAACAAGACGAAAAACATTAACTGTTCCCCGTAAGTTAATTGCAAATGTACGTTTTGCAATTGAATTTTAGAAAGGCTGATCAAAAACTTATGTCTAAAGAAATGCTAGAAGCGTTTGCTACCTTGGAAAAGACCAAGGGCATTAAGCAAGATGTTATTGTTGATGCAATTAAGGCCGCTTTGGTAGCTGCATACAAGAAAAATTATAATCAAGCACAAAATGTTGAAGTTGATTTTGACGAAAGAAAAGGTAACTTCAAAGTCATGGCTGTAAAAACAGTTGTTGATGAAGTTCAAGATGATCGTCTAGAAGTTAGCTTGAAAGATGCTTTAGCAATTAACCGAGCTTATGAAGTAGGCGACGAAATTCGTTTTGAAGTAACTCCTAAAAACTTTGGTCGAATTGCTGCTCAAACTGCTAAGCAAGTTATTATGCAACGCTTGCGTGAAGCAGAAAGAAATCATATTATCGATGAATACTCACAGTATGAAGATGAATTGGTTACTGGAACTGTTGAAAGACGCGATAACCGTTTCGTCTATGTTAAGATCGGTAATGTTGAAGCTGTTATGCCTCATCGTGATCAGATGCCAAATGAAGTTTATAACCCACAGGATCAAATTCGTGTACTTGTAACCCATGTTGGTTCAGATAGTAAAGGAGCACAAATTACTGTTTCTAGAACTGCTCCAGATATGGTTAAGCGATTATTTGAACAAGAAGTTCCAGAAATTTATGATGGAACTGTTGAAATCGTTTCAATTGCTCGTGAAGCAGGTGACCGGACCAAGATGGCAGTTAAGTCAAATGATCCTAACATTGACCCTGTAGGTACCTGCGTTGGTCAAAAAGGTGCTCGTGTACAAAATGTAGTTAATGAACTCGGTGGCGAAAATATCGATATCGTTAAATACGAAGAAGATCCATCTGACTTTATTGCCAATGCATTGAATCCAGCAGAAGTAATTGCTGTTCAATTTGGTGATGACGAGGAAGAAAAGAGTGCCTTGGTCATTGTGCCAGATTATCAATTATCACTTGCAATTGGGAAGAAAGGTCAAAATGTTCGTTTGGCTGCTCGTTTGACAGGCTATAAGATTGATATTCGTCCTGAATCTGAAGTAGAATTTGTAGATGAAAAATCTAATGATTCAGCTGACACTAAGGATGAAACTGTAGATTCAGATAGTAACGAAGTTACTGAAAATGTTGAAGACACAGAAGCAGCATCTGCTCCTGTTAGTGATGAAGTAGCAAATGATGACGCTACCGCAGAAGATTCAAGCGAAGAAGATAAAACTGAAGAATAGGTGATTTTTTGAAAAAAAGAAAAATCCCAATGCGGAAGGATTTATTAACCGATACAATGCAGCCTAAGAAAGAACTAGTGCGCATTGTCATTGATAAAGAAAAGAATGTATTTGTTGATCCAACTGGTAAAAAAGCTGGTCGTGGTGCATATGTTTCACTTGATCCAACTAAGATTGAAGCTGCTAAAGAAAAGCATGTCTTGGAACGTAGCTTGGGTGCTAAAGTTCCAGACACTTTTTATGATGAACTTTATTCTTATGTTGATCATCAAAAAGCAAGAAAAGAATTATTTGGTGATAAATAAGATTGCAAAATAGACAAAAAGCAATTAATTTGTTAGGTTTAGCTAAGCGTGCCGGTAAATTAACTACAGGTACAGAAACAGTTATTAGTGAACTTAACAAGCATAAAATCAAAGCAGTTATTATGGCTAGTGATGTCCAAGACAATACAGCTGAAAAGGTAAACCGCGCTGCCAGAAAAGATAATATTCCTATGATAACTATGTTTACTGCCAGTGAATTGTCCAAAGCAATTGGTAAGAAACGCAAGGTTTTAGGATTAACTAATGCTGGTTTTGCTAAGGCATTAGTTAAAAAAGTAAATGAAGGAGTGTGATTGGATGGCAAAGAAAAGAATTTATGAAATCGCAAAAGAAGTTGGCGTCGATAATAAAGTTGTAGTCCAAAAAGCAAAAGAATTGGGCTTTGATGTAAAGAACCATATGTCATCAATAGATGATGCGCAGGTTGCAAAGTTAAAGAGTAGTTTCCAAAACTCCGCTCCCGTTGAAAAAGCTTCTAATAAAAAGAATAACAAAATTAAGATTTCTGTTTCTTCAATTCGAAAGAATGAAAAGAAACAAGAAGATAATGGTTCTAAAAATTCTAAGAGACGTAATAATAAGCGTCATTCAAATAATCATGGTCGTGAAAATAGAAATGACCGTGATCATAGAACTAATAATGCAAGTAAGCCTAAGGCTGCTGCCTTGTTGCAACAATTTAAGCAAAAGCAACGTGCAGAAGAGGGACAACTTAATCGTGAAGCCCAAAAAGCCAGAAAAGAATATCATGAACAATTAAGACATCCAAAACAAGAACAGCCAGTGAAAGATACTAAGAAAACAACTAATCATAACAATAATACTAAGAAAAAAGCAGAACCAGTAGAAAAGAAAGTTATTGGTCCTAAGATTTTAAAGCCTTCTCCAGCTCGTTTGAAGAAGAATCAACCTGCAGCTTCAGCTAAGGAGCGTGTACAAGTTTCTATTCCTGAGGCTCCAAAGGAAGAAAAGCGCGATAATAATCGTGGTCGCAACATGGGTAAACCAGGACGTAAGGGTAAGAATCAATTTGGTAATGGTCGTAGCGAACATTCAGACCGTTCAGAGAGAAAGCGTCGTAAAAATAAGAAGCGTCAACAAGAGCAAAAGCCAAAGAAGACACCTACTAAGCGTAAGGAACGCCCATTACCAGAAACTTTAGTTTATGAAGAGGGCATGAACGCTCAAGATATTGGTAAGTTAATTCACCGTGAACCAGCTGAAATTGTTAAGAAATTATTTATGCTTGGTGTGATGACTAACCAAAATCAATCTTTAGATAAAGATACGATCGAGCTTTTGGCTGCTGAATATGGCATTAATGCTGAACAAAAGATTCATGAAGATATCTCTGACATTGATAATATTTATGATAAGCGAATGGAAGAGTCAAAGAAGTCTAAGAACCAGGTTAAGCGTCCACCAGTTGTTACTATCATGGGACACGTTGACCACGGTAAGACTACTTTGCTTGACCGTCTGCGTCATACTCATGTTTCTGCTCATGAAGCTGGTGGTATTACACAGAAGATTGGTGCCTACCAAGTTAGATTAGATGATCGTTTGATCACATTCTTAGATACACCAGGACACGCCGCATTCTCTAATATGCGTGCACGTGGTGCTGAAATTACTGATATCGTTGTTTTAGTTGTTGCTGCAGATGACGGTGTAATGCCACAGACTGTAGAAGCAATTGACCACGCTAAGAGTGCCAATGTTCCAATTATTGTTGCAATCAACAAGATGGATAAACCTGGTGCAAATCCACAACACGTAACTGAAGAATTAATGAAATATAATTTAATTCCAGAAGATTACGGTGGTGACACTATCTTTGTTAATATTTCAGCTAAAACTGGTCAAAATGTTGATGACTTATTGCAAATGATTTTGTTACAAGCTGATGTGATGGAACTTAAGGCTAATCCAACTGAAATGGCAATTGGTACTGTTATTGAAGCTCGATTGTCACGTGGTCGTGGACCTGTAGCTGACGTTTTAATTCAACAAGGTACACTAAATGTTGGTGATCCAATTGTTGTTGGTGACACATTTGGTCGTGTTCGTACTATGACTAACGATCGCGGTCGCCAGGTTAAGAGGGCTACTCCATCAGAACCTGTTGAAATCACTGGTTTAAACGATGTGCCAGAATCTGCTGATAAATTAGTCGAATTTAAGGATGAAAAGACCGCTAGAAGTGTTGGTGAAGCTAGAGCACAACAAGCTTTGCAAAAGTCTCGTGAAAATGTTCAACACGTAACCCTTGATAACCTCTTCGATACTATGAAGAAGGAAAACATGAAGGAAGTTGACATTGTCTTAAAGGCTGATGTTCAAGGTTCTGTAGAAGCCTTGCAACAATCACTTGAAAAGATCGAAGTTGAGGGTGTTCGAGTAAACATTATTCACTCTGGTGTAGGTGCTATTAATGAATCAGATGTAACTTTAGCTGGTGCATCAAATGCATTTATTATTGGATTCAATGTTCGTCCAACTGCGACTGCTAAGAGTCAAGCTGAAACTGATGGCGTAGATATTCGTTTATACAGTATTATTTACAAGGCTATTGATGATGTTACTGCCGCAATGAAGGGTATGCTTGAACCAACTTATGAAGAAAAGGTTATTGGTAACCTTACTGTTCGTGAAACTTGGAAAGTTTCTAAAGTTGGTACAATTGCAGGTTCCTTTGTTGATAAAGGCTTAGTTAAAAATGATTCTAAGATTAGGGTTATTCGTGACGGTATCGTTAAATATGATGGTGAAATCGCATCACTCAAGAGATTTAAGGACGATGTCAAAGAAGTTAAGCAAGGTAACGATTGTGGCTTGACTATTAAGGACTACAACGATATTAAAGTTGGCGACGAATTCGAAGTTTACGAAATGCAACAAGTTGAACCTAAGTAATATTTTTTAGGAGGATAACATGAAGCATAGAATTGGTCGTGTTGAAGGCGAAATTCTGCGTGAATTGACTAAGATTTTACAAAAGAATATTCGTGATCCACGTTTAAGTGGAGTAACCATTACTGCTGTTGAATGCACGAATGATCTTTCATATGCAACTGTTTATTACAGTCTTTTGACTGAAGATGAACACAAGGAAGAAGAGGTTCAGGCAGGTTTTGAAAAAGCAAAGGGCATGATGCGCCATTTGCTGGGTCAAACCTTAACTGTATATAAAGTTCCTGAACTGATTTTTAAGCGTGATAATTCAGTGCTATATGGTAGTAAGATTGACCGTTTAATTGCGGAAGTTAAGAAACAAGATGCTGAACGGGAAAGCAAATAAAGAAAAGGCGCCGTTAAGGCGCCTTTTTTATTTATATAGATAGGGAAGACACATGCTAAACGGAATTCTGGTTATTGATAAGGACAAAGGAATGACTAGTGCGGATGTGGTATATCATTTGCGCCGCGCTTTACATATTAAAAAAATCGGTCATGCGGGTACCCTTGATCCTGAAGTGACAGGGGTTTTACCAATTGCTATCGGTCAAGCAACCAAATTAATTGAAATGATGCATACTAGACCGAAAGAATATATTGGAAAAGGATTGTTTGGCTATAGTACAGATAGTTATGATGCAACGGGGACAATTTTAAATACTCAAAAATTAGTACAGCCTTTTTCTATTGAAAATATTCAAACGAACATGAATAAATTTTTAGGTGAAATTGTGCAAGTTCCGCCTATTTATTCAGCAGTTAAGGTCAATGGTAAGCATCTTTACGAATACGCGCGTGAAGGAATTGAAGTTGAACGACCTCAAAGAACAGTTCAAGTTGAACAGTATGATTTAACAAAAGAACCTGAATTTGATGCCGAAAAAGGTCAAGAAAGTTTTGATTTTAAAATTAAATGTAGTAAAGGAACCTATGTTAGATCATTAGTCAATGATTTAGGCGAAAAAATGGCTTGTCCAGCAGTAATGACTTATTTAAGAAGAATAGCTAGTTCTGGCTTTGACATTGCACAAGCGGTAAAATTAAAAGAGATTGAAGAAAATCCAGAGAAAGCTGCGGAACTTATTCAACCGATTGATGCGTTCTTTAGAGAATATCCTCAGATTGACTTAACTGAGGGGAAGTGGCTTAAAGCGAAAAATGGAGCGGGCATTTCACTTGAAACGGATGCCGCAAAAGTTGCTTTGCGTTATGGTCAAAAAGTTAAAGCAATTTATGAGAAAAAGGGCAAACTTTATCGTCCAAGTTTAATGCTACTTCAAAATGAATAATTGAAATGAAGGAATTAGTTGTGAAAATCGTTCATTTAACTTATCCAGTTAAGAAAAATATTTTATCTACCAAAATTGTCCTTGCCTTAGGCTTTTTCGATGGAGTTCATTTGGGGCACCAGCGTTTAATTAATAAAGCAAAAGAAATTGCTTTACGAAAAAAAATACCATTAGTTGTGTTAACTTTTGATCGGCATCCTAAGGAAGTTTATGAATCAAAACGTGATTTCAAATACTTAGAAACGTTAGAAGAAAAAGCTGATAAAATGGCAGAATTGGGAGTCGATTATTTAGCTGTTATGCCATTTACCAAAAATTTCAGTCAAATTTCTGCGCAAGAATTTGTTGATAATGTCATTGTGAGATTAAAGACTGATACTGTAGTAGCAGGTTTTGATTATACCTATGGACCAAAAGATGTTGCTAATATGAGTAATCTGCCTGAGTATGCTAAAGGTCGCTTTGATATTGTAGTCATGCCTAAACAAATTTTTAATGGTAAAAAAATTGGCTCCACTGAAATTCGACAGGCGATTAGGGATGGAAAGATGGAATTAGCTACAAAGTTAATGGGTCATCATTATGTGATGAGTGGCATTATCGGCCATGGAAAGCGTAATGGTCATAAGTTGGGCTATCCAACAGCTAATTTGGTCTGGGCTGAGCATAAAGTAATTCCTAAGATTGGGGTTTATGCCACTAAAACTGAAGTTAATGGTAAATGGTATGAATCAATGACTAGCGTTGGTTACAATGTAACCATCAATCAGGATAAAAGGATATATATTGAATCTAATTTGTTTGATTTTGATCAGGATATTTATGGTGAACCAATGAAAATCAAATGGTATAAATATACCAGAGGAGAAAAGAAGTTTGCAGGACTGTCCGAATTAAAAAAGCAGCTTGAGCAAGATGAACAAGAAATTAGAACCTATTTTAATGAAAAGCAGTAAAATGATACGTACTTTGAAAAAAGTGCGTATTTTTTTGAATAATATTAGCAATCCCCTTGATTTAGTGCTAATTTCTGGTATCATATTATTTGTTAGCACCTGAGAGATGTGAGTGCTAAAAGTGAGGGCGATATAATATGTTGACCGAGCGTCAAGAGCTTATTTTAAAAACAATAATTACGGACTTTACCCAGACACATGAACCTGTGGGATCTAAGACTGTGATGAAACAATTACCAATCAAAGTGTCAAGTGCAACAATTAGAAATGAAATGGCTGTACTTGAGGAACAAGGTTTAATTGAAAAGACTCATTCTTCAAGCGGCAGAATTCCTTCAAGTGAAGGATATCGTTATTATCTTGACAATTTGGTTGAGCCGTTGCAGTTACCTGAGTCTGTCTATCGTACAATAGGAAGCCAATTAGATCGACCTTTTCATCAAGTAAATGAAATCGTACAAGAAGCTGCAAGAATTCTTTCAGATCTGACAAATTATACTGCATTTGCGGAAGGTCCTGAAAGTCACGATGTAAAGGTTACCGGCTTTAGAATTGTTCCTTTGTCGCCAAGGCAAATAATGGCAATTCTAGTTACAAGTGATGGTAACATTCAGAATCAAGTTTATGCTTTACCACATAATATTCATGGTGAAGAAGTTGAAAAGGCTGTCCGCATGATTAACGATCAGTTTGTAGGAAAAAGCTTGAATGAGATTAATGTCTCATTACTTAGCGAACTAGCTAAGAGTGAGTTAGGCGGCGAGCATGTAACTGAACTACTTAGTTTGGTTGAAGATGTGGTGAAGGATGCAGCTAGTGAGCAGATGTATGTTGATGGACAAATTAATTTGTTGAATAATACATCTGAGCATAATGTAAATGATATTCGTTCTCTTTATGAACTGATTGATCATGATAATCTGTTTTCTAACTTGATGGATGTGAAGACTGATCCCAAAGCTGGCAAGTATCCGGTAAAGGTTAAGTTAGGATCAGAATTGTCGAACGATTTGTTAAAGAACTATAGTCTGCTGACAGCTGAATATAGTGTCGGCTCCCATGGTAAAGGAACGATTGCTTTACTTGGGCCAACGAATATGCCGTATTCACAAATGATTGGGTTGCTAGAATATTTTAGAAATGAGTTAGCTAAAAAGTTACTTGATTATTACGGCAAGTTTCAATAAAGGAGGTTAGCCGTGAGTAAAGAAGAATTTCCAAGTGAAAAGAATTTAGAGAAAGAAAATTCTGAATCTAAGACCAAAAAAGCGCCAATTAAAGGCGAAGAACACAAAAAAGAAGATCAAAAGCAAGATCAAAAATTAGCTGAAGAAGTAGCTAATTTAAAAGAAAAAAATAAAGATCTTGAAGATAAATACCTGCGTAGTGAAGCAGAAATTCAAAATATGCAAAATCGCTATGCAAAAGAACGTGCTCAACTCATCAAATATGAATCTCAAAGCTTAGCCAAAGATATTTTACCTGCAATGGATAATTTGGAAAGAGCCTTGAGTGTTGAAGCGGATGACGATGTGTCTAAGCAATTGAAGAAAGGGGTACAAATGACCCTGGATGCACTTGTAAAGGCCATGAAAGATCATGATGTAGTTGAAATTAAGGCTGATGGCGTAAAATTTGATCCGACATTACATCAGGCTGTTCAAACAGTAGCAGCTGAGAATGATGATCAAAAAGATCACGTTGTTCAGGTTTTACAAAAAGGATATCAATATAAAGATAGAACACTAAGACCAGCAATGGTTGTTGTTGCTCAATAGGAGAGGAAGCTAATATATGTCAAAAGTTATTGGGATTGACCTCGGAACTACTAACTCAGCAGTTGCAGTTCTTGAAGGTAAGGAACCAAAAATTATTACTAATCCAGAAGGTAACCGTACTACTCCTTCAGTAGTTGCTTTTAAAGATGGTGAAATTCAAGTTGGTGAAGTTGCCAAGCGTCAAGCTATTACCAACCCTAACACTATTGTTTCAATTAAGCGACACATGGGTGAAGCTGATTACAAAGTTAAGGTGGGTGACAAGGAATACACACCACAAGAAATTTCAGCATTTATTTTACAATACATCAAGAAGTTCTCAGAAGATTACTTAGGTGAAGAAGTTAAGGATGCAGTTATTACTGTTCCTGCTTACTTTAACGATGCTCAACGTCAAGCTACTAAAGATGCTGGTAAGATTGCTGGTTTAAATGTTCAAAGAATCATCAATGAACCAACTGCTTCAGCATTGGCCTTTGGTTTAAATAAGGATCAAGACGAAAAAGTTTTGGTATATGACCTTGGTGGTGGTACATTTGATGTTTCTGTATTGCAATTAGGCGACGGTGTCTTCCAAGTATTATCAACTAATGGTGATACTCACCTTGGTGGTGATGACTTTGACCACCGAATTATGGATTGGTTAATCAAGAACTTTAAGGATGAAAATGGCGTTGACTTGTCTAAAGATAAGATGGCAATGCAACGTTTGAAGGATGCTGCAGAAAAAGCTAAGAAGGACTTATCAGGTGTATCAAGTACTCACATCTCACTTCCATTTATTTCTGCTGGTGAAGCTGGTCCATTACACCTTGAAGCTGATTTAACTCGTGCTAAGTTTGATGAATTAACTGCAGATTTAGTTGAAAAGACTAAAGTTCCATTTGATAACGCATTAAAGGATGCTGGTTTAACTGTTAACGACATTGATAAGGTAATCTTGAATGGTGGTTCAACTCGTATTCCAGCTGTTCAAAAAGCTGTTAAAGAATGGGCTGGTAAGGAACCTGACCACTCAATTAACCCTGATGAAGCCGTAGCCATGGGTGCTGCTATTCAAGGTGGTGTTATTTCAGGTGATGTTAAGGACATCGTTTTGCTTGATGTTACTCCATTATCACTTGGTATTGAAACTATGGGTGGTGTCTTTACTAAGTTAATTGATAGAAACACAACTATTCCAACTTCCAAGAGTCAAATCTTCTCAACTGCTGCTGATAATCAACCAGCCGTAGATGTTCACGTATTGCAAGGTGAACGTCCAATGGCAGCAGACGACAAGACTTTAGGACGCTTTGAATTAACTGATATTCCACCAGCACCACGTGGTGTTCCTCAAATTCAAGTTACTTTCGATATCGACAAGAACGGTATTGTAAATGTATCTGCTAAGGATATGGGTACTGGTAAGGAACAAAAGATTACTATTAAGAGTTCATCCGGTTTGTCAGATGAAGAAATTAAACGTATGCAAAAGGATGCTGAAGAACACGCTGATGAAGATAAGAAGCGTAAAGAAGAAGCAGACCTTAGAAACGAAGTTGATCAATTAATCTTCACTACTGACAAGACTTTAAAGGATACTAAGGATAAGCTTTCAGATTCAGATCGTAAGCCAGTCGAAGATGCTCTTGAAGCTTTGAAGAAGGCTCAAAAGGACAACAACTTGGACGAAATGAAGGAAAAGAAGGATGCTTTGTCTAAGGCTGCTCAAGATTTAGCTGTTAAGCTTTACCAACAAAATGGCGGTGCTCAAGGTGCTGCTGGTCAAGCTGGCCCACAAGCAGGTCCCCAAGGCTCACAAGGTGGCAATTCAAATAATGACGGCAATAACGGTGGTGCCCAAGATGGTGAATTCCACAAAGTAGATCCAAACAAGTAATGGGTTTATAATTAAACAAAAGGAGAAAAGAACTACCCATTGAGTAGTTCTTTTCTTTTGAGAAGGTAAGGAGTTCAAGTAAATGGCACAAGAAGATTACTATAAAGTGCTTGGCGTAGATCGTGACGCCAGTGAACAAGAAATTAGTAGGGCATACCGTAAGTTAGCAAAGAAGTATCACCCAGATTTAAATCATGAACCTGGAGCTGAAGAAAAATATAAACAAGTTAACGAAGCTTATGAAGTTTTGCACGATAAGCAAAAGCGCGCGCAATATGATCAATTTGGTTCTGCTGGTGTAAATGGTCAAGGCGGCTTCGGTGGTGGAGCTGGCCAAGGCTTTGGCGGTGCCGGGTTTGATACTTCTGGCTTTGGTGATTTTGGTGATATTTTTGGCGATATTTTTGGTCAAGGTCGTAGTCAAAGAGTTGATCCAACAGCACCTCAACGTGGTCAGGATTTAGATTATCAATTGACTATTGATTTTATGGATGCCATTAAAGGTAAAAAGACGCAAGTAAGTTATACTCGTAGCGAAACTTGTGAAACATGTGGCGGTAATGGTTGTGAAAAAGGTACGCATCCAATTACCTGTGATAAATGTCACGGAACAGGCTATATGACGATTACGCAACAATCAATGCTAGGAATGATTCGTCGTCAAACTACCTGTGATAAATGTCATGGCCGCGGTGTAATTATTGAACATCCATGTAAGACATGTGGCGGTAAGGGTACAGTAGATCGCAAGAATACGATTGAAGTTGATATTCCAGCCGGAATTGATAATGGTCAACAACTTAGATACCAAGGTCAAGGTGAAGCTGGAGTTAATGGTGGACCATATGGTGATTTGTACATTAATTACCGCATTAAGCCATCGAAAGACTTTGAACGACGTGGTCAAACTATTTATACTGAAGTACCAATTTCATTTGCTCAAGCAACTCTTGGAGATGAAATTACTGTGAAGACTGTTCATGGTGATGTGAAGCTAACGATTCCAGCTGGTACGCAGCCTAATAAGAAGTTTACTTTGCGTGGTCAAGGTGTACCATATCTTCGCGGTAATGGTAATGGTGATCAGATTACTACAGTTAACATTGTTATTCCAAAACATATTAATGATAAACAAAAGCAAGATTTGACCAATTTTGTTCATGATGGTGGCGGTAATATTACTCCACAAGAAAAGGGCTTCTTTGAAAGACTGAAAGATAAATTTAATATGTAATAGCAAAAAGATTTCTACTTTGTCGGTAGAAATCTTTTTCTATGAAAAAATATTATTTTATTTTGCTTAGAAGATAATTGTTTGCTTTTTTTAAGATTAATTGAAGTTCTTTGTAGCTGAATTCTTTGTAATTTTGTGCAGCCAGGCATTTTTGAGCTTCATCATAACTTAACCAGGCACTTTGACGAATTTCGCTTTCTTGTAGTTTAATTTGTTGTCCTTCAATAAATTCTGCTAAAAAGAAAGTAACCTCTTTTTGGCAATTTTTTGTTAAACGGTATGTATCAACTTGATGAAACGTAAAGTCAAATTTAGGGTTAAGCCCCACTTCCTCATAAACTTCTCTTTGTGCAGCGTCCTCATTAGATTCTGTTCCTTCTAAATGTCCTTTAGTAAATCCCCAAGCACTTGGAAATTGTTTATAAGGTTGACTTTGAATCATTAGATATTCTAGTTGTGATTTCTGTTTGCGCCAGATGATAGCTCCGGCTGATTTTTCAGTTATCATCATTAAACTCCTTGTATTATTAAATTTGGAAATTATTATGCTACAATTTCGTGATTTTATCTAGCTTTGCTATAATAATTATTACATAGTAAAGGGTGAACGATTTTATGGATTTAGAAAAACTAAAAGACTATCAAAAACATATTCGAAATTTTGCGATCGTGGCACACATTGATCACGGTAAATCAACTATTGCTGACAGAATTTTGGAATTAACTGATACTGTTAGTCAGCGTCAACTTAAGAATCAAATGTTAGATGATATGCTGCTCGAACGCCAACGGGGAATTACTATCAAGATGAACTCTGTTGAAGTTAAATATCATGCTGAAGATGGTGAAGACTATATTTTCCACTTAATCGACACACCAGGGCACGTAGACTTCTCTTATGAAGTATCACGCTCTTTGGCTGCTTGTGAAGGGGCTTTGATGGTAGTTGATGCTTCTCAAGGTGTACAAGCTCAAACTTTAGCTAACACCTATCTAGCAATTGATGATGATTTGGCAATTTTGCCAGTTATCAATAAGATTGACTTGCCATCAGCTGATGTTCCTAAAACAAAGGAAGAAATTGAAGAGATGCTCGGCTTAGATGCTTCTGAAGCTGCTGAAGTTTCAGGTAAAACTGGTCAAGGCATCAAGGATATGTTGGAAAAAGTGGTTAAGGACATCCCGGCGCCAGCTGGTGATATTGAAGCACCACTGAAAGCCTTAATTTTTGATTCAAAGTATGATGATTATCGTGGTGTGGTAATGTCCGTTAAAATTGAAGATGGCATGGTTAAGGCAGGCGATCGGATTCAAATTATGAATACCGGTAAGAAATATGAAGTTACCGAGATTGGTGTTTCAAGTCCTCATCCAATTAGGAAGGATGTCCTGATCGCCGGGGATGTAGGCTACATTACTGCTAATATCAAGTCAGTTCGTGAAACTCGGGTTGGTGATACGATTACTCAAGCAGATAATCCTACTGCAGAAGCTCTGCCAGGCTATCGTCAAATTCCACCAATGGTATATTCAGGTATGTATCCTGTTGATAATCGAGACTATGAAGATTTAAAGGAAGCCCTGCAAAAACTACAACTGAATGATGCTGCCTTGGAATTCGAACCAGAAACTTCAACGGCCTTGGGCTTTGGTTTCCGTTGTGGTTTCTTAGGCTTGCTTCACATGGATGTAGTTCAAGAAAGATTAGAGCAAGAATTTGATCTTGACTTGATCATGACAGCGCCATCGGTTGATTATCATGCAATTATGAATGATGGTTCAACTAAGGTTATCGATAACCCGTCTGATTTGCCTGATGCAGGGGAATACAAAGAAGTGCAAGAGCCTTATGTTAAGGCAGAGATTATGGTGCCAAATGACTTTGTTGGTCCGGTAATGGAACTTTGTCAACGTAAGCGTGGCGAATTTGTCACTATGGATTATCTTGATAAGTACCGTGTGAATGTTATTTACAACATGCCATTAGCTGAAATTATTTTTGACTTCTTTGATGATTTAAAGTCATCGACTAAGGGTTATGCTTCATTAGACTATGAAATTACAGGTTACCGCGCAACTGATTTAGTTAAGATTGATATTTTGCTTAACAAGGAGCCAATTGATGCCTTGAGCTTTATTGCTCACAGATCGGAAGCTCAAGACCGGGCTCGACAAATGACTTCAATGCTGAAGAAACTAATTCCACGGCAAAACTTTGAAGTAGATATTCAAGGTGCAATTGGTGCTAAGATTATTTCTCGTGCAACCATTAAGCCGTATCGTAAGGATGTTACTTGGAAGATTCATACTGGTGACCCAGATCGTCGTGCTAAATTGCTAGAAAAGCAGAAACGTGGTAAGAAACGCATGAAGGCTGTTGGGCGGGTAGAAGTGCCTCAAGATGCCTTTATGGCAGTGTTGAAGATGAACGACGACGACATCAAAGGTAAATAAGATTTGCTAGCATTCCCAGTCTGACGCGGTTTGTCGTTACTCTGAGAATGCTTTTTTTGCGTTTTAACGTAAAATCTACTGAATAATCACCTTTAAAAGTCCAAATTATTAATTGATCCCTTAATATCTTTCTTCTGCTTTTTGGTTACATGTGTGTAAATTTCCATAGCTGTCTTTGAAGTTCTGTGTCCGAGAACGTATTGGACATCTTTTGGAGTAATTCGTTCATTACCATCATAAAGAAGTGTAGCAAGTGTGTGGCGCAATCCGTGAGGGGTTATTTTACGTAGAGGTTTCTTTTTATCGTTGGGATGATCCTTATTCCACTTTTCGCATCGCTTTTGATCGAACTTATACAGGTATTTGATCCATTCATCCGTCTGTTGAGGCCAATTGTAACTACCATCTTGTGTATGGAAGATCCACTCGCAGTTGTCACCAATTTTATCGCAGAACTCACGATATTCTTTTAAGATAGAATATAGATTATCTGACATGGGAACAGAATGATGGACGCCGTTCTTGACATCATCAATAGTTTTCTTTCCATTCTCATCTTTTGATACTGTGCGTTCAATTCTAACCACGCGTTTATCAAAGTATATATCTGACCATTTAAGTGCTAATGCTTCACCACGACGGCAGCCTAGGGATGCAACTGTAAGAAAGTAGGTATATTTCATATAGCTGTAGTCCTTTGCTACTTCCAAGAAATGCTTTAACTCATCTAGCTCATAGAAATTAGTAGAAGTATCTCGTTTTTGCTTTGCAGATCGTTTAGGCATTAATACTAAGTCGAAAGGATCATTCTCGCACCAGTGACGAAATATAGCAAACCTAACAAGTCTATGTAGCTGATTAGCAATTGATCTGTAAGTAGTATATTTAGAAGCAAGAGAATTAACATAAGTCTGGACATGATCAGGAGAAATCTTATCAATATAGTTGCTACCAAATTCAGGCTGTGTGTGATTCTTCCAAGTATCTTTGAACCTGTTTAAAGTAGCGCCACGAACTTCAAGTCTCATGTTGTTTATCCAAATATCGTAAACATCTTGCACCGTCTTACGTTCATTGCCAATTTTTTGGCTATTAGCTACTATGGCAGCTCCTTTAGCTTTCAACTCGTTTCTAAGCTGTTCGGCTTCCTTACGTGATTTGAGCTTGCTTCTAGTAGGGTTCATTGGTCTGCCAGTTTCAGGATTAATACCAATATATGTTTTCAAACGATAGTAAGTCTTACCGTTTTTCAAAGTGTATTGAGTAATTTCAGGGTCTTTCTTTCTCGGCATAAAATTATCTTCCTTTCCAATTTTTTGATGATGCGCGCTCGGTACGAGCGCGCATGGGGCGCCCGCGGGTTAGATTACTTCTTGTTGATCTCGTGAATCAAAAGAAGTAAAATAATCATTGCGAATATTATTTCTTCCATGATTTACACCTCCGTAGGTGTGAGCAAAACGCAAGCTTGCTTGCGTTACACTGGAGGATGGTAGTAAATCATGAAGGAGCGGGCGCCCCAAGAGCTTTAATTTCTAGGGATGCATCCGATGAAAAGAAGTGTCGATTTGATGCTTCTTTTTTTTACACTAAAATTAAACTGGTGTTCTTTAATATCGTAAAATCAAAGCCTACTCGAAAGGGTAGGCTCATTTTTTTACCACAGTTCAAACCAAGAATAGTCATTGAACTTTTTAAGCACGGTATAAGTCGTTTTAGCATGACGTGATGTCTTTAAGTACCAGCCGAAGTCGGTGCCCATTCTTTTAACATAAACAATAGAATTCTTGGGTATATAATAGCCTCGAGTAACCCAACTCTTATAGTGAGGGATTCTCCAATGAATTTTGGCTAACTTAATCTTTTTATCAGTTAAGCATTCAACGTAGTAGCCTTGATTAACTATTTTTCTCTTATTGAAAGGTGCAGCCTGCACCGTTTGTGATGTAGTTGTTGCAACAGTTCCAACGCCACTAGCCAACATTATAGATGCTAATGTGGTAACTAAAAATCTATGTTTCATTATCTATATCCTCCGAAAAGATATTCTTGCCTTAGGTTTATAGTCACTGGTATATTGGACTTATAAGTTTAGGAAGGTGAATAATATGAAACTTAATGAAGAATACGAATTTAATCATTTAGGTTTAGTGTTTCATGATAAAGAGAATCATGAAACATACCCCGTATTAGATATACGGCAAACTTGGGCTATATTATTTTTGATTAAAAAATACACTGAAACAGGCTCGCTCCAAAAGCTGTTAGAACAATTTCGGAAGGAATAATTCTAAGATAAAGGTTCTTATTTTTTATTTGGCGGGATGCATCATTTACTGGTATGATTAAATTAATTAATGATACGAACAAACGATCAATAAAAATAGGAGCTTATAATGGACGATTTTATTAAAATTTTACTTACTATCATTACAACTGGCGGTTTAGGAATGATTAACTATACTATTGCTGAATCGCTTAATGCAGTTGATTCAACTCTAAGAAATACAAACAGAGAAAAAAGTATATCAGCAATATTAACTATCATCGATTTACTAATTTATCTGACTATAGATATTGCATTAAGAAATTGGATACATAATACGTTTGCAGAAATTATTGCTGTTCTTGTAACCATAATTGTTTCTATACTATTTTCTATTAAATTTTCTAAGAAAATAAATGAGCAGTTTTATAAAAATATCAATAGAGAACGTAATAAAAATGATTTAATTTCTCTTGATTCCGGTACGCCTTGGCAAGCAGTTATGCTAAGTGAAGATAGGTTCCAACAAGCTTATCTTTATTCATTAGAGCATAAGCCTCTAGGATGTGGCTGGGTCCAATACGTTTCAAATGATTCAGAAAGTAATTATTCGCTGAGTCTTGTGCCTTTTACTGACGATGCCGGAAGCTCACAACCCGAATATGATAAAATCACACAAAAAATTCAATCAAAAGAATATAAGGACAAACATATAGTGCAGCAGTATATAGACTTTAAAGAAAAATTTATAATGATTACTTCAATTGAAAAGGATTAATTTCCTTTGTCATGCTTATCTTTATCTTGGGAATTGGACTGATCTTTAAAATCATTGATTGCTTTATCGGTTGGAGGAACAGGTCTTTTTCCCATACTGTCGGTAACTAAAATAGTCTTTTTACGTTCAATAATAGTTTTAAAGAATGAAAATTGCTCAATTTGCTCTTGAGGCGAAATATAGCTGTATTTTGCTCCTAAAGATAAGTTTAAATTGATAGAATCTTGAAGATAGACATCCAGCTCAAATTCGATTTCTACTATGCGTCTACCTGTTTTAATGATTTCTTGAATAGGGATATCATTATATTGAATATTCTTACCGTTAATAGTCCATTGAATGAAGAAATCTCCATCTTCGACTTTCGAGCTTATTATGTTATCAGGGATGTAAACTGCTACTTTTATGATAGCTTTTTCGTCTTGATGTAGAGTATAGAGCCTAGTTCCATTGGCGTTTATTATTTTGAAATAGAGTAGACGTGGTAAATTTTCATTCATAATTTCACATCCTTTCCAGCCGCCTTCGGGCGGCTTTTTTAGTCTCTAATATTCCGATAATCCTCCGTGAGGAGGGTTATTTTTGTCGTAATTTATAACGATGTTGAATATCTTGAAATCGCCATCTAGCACGTTAAAAACGTCTTGTTTATCTCCTGATTCTTCTGCACTCAGTAATGCTGCACCGATTCGGTCATCACAGGCGAATAGTTCAGGCTTTTCAACGTTTTTCAAGGCTTCTTTAGCTTCATCCTCTGTGTAATCAAGATATTTGGTCAAAATTTCTATTGTAGATTTATCTTCAATTTGTTCATATAGTCGAGCAACAAGATAGGTTAAGTATCTAGGCGTGTAATCGTCATGCATATTAATATCTCCTTAGTTATGCAGTTTCAGTAAGCAGGTAGTAGCATTCTCTTGGAATAGCAAAACTTTTAGCAAACTGATAAATGCTGCTGAAATGAAACTCATTTTCGATGCAGTACCTTTGTAGCAGTTTGATAGCAGATATATTAGCTTGTGCTTCACCGCTATTTTTAGTTCTGTCATTTAAGTTAAAATATGATTTTTCCTCATTTAAAACGTGACAGATTTCGTGAGCTAATAGAAAAGGGATTTGCGTAGGATATGGCCAACTAGAGTTCATGATTATTAGCTTGCCAGGCTTGTTGTAACTCACTGAAGGTGCGTAAGGAGGAAGCTTGTTGGTGAATTCAATACCGATATGGCAGTCGAACATAGCGTAATTCATTAGATATTTTAGCAATCTATCGTAATTTTGACGTGTTTCTAATGACATATTTTCTATAGAAGTAATCATAGTTCTTACTCATTCCTATTAAGCATTTCAGGATGGCGTTTGAAGTAGCTTTTTGCTAAATCGACGTAGGTATCCTTAAGTTCTTCAGGCAACTTCCCACCGTAGGGCATTGGCATATCTAAATCTGACCAAGTTAGAGCAGTTCCATCATTAGTCATAGAGCCTGAATTTGTAACAATATTTAGCAGACTATCGGTAGATTGATGCAAAGCTAAGGCAATTCGCTTAAGTTCATCGCTAGATACCTTTCTAGTTCCTTTTTCAATCTTATTTAAAGCAGTTCTTTCAATATTTGCCTTTTGTGATAGTTCTAGTTGGCTCATATTTTGTGATTCACGAATATTAACTATTTTCTTAGCAAGTAGTTCCTGATCATTCATTTTTTCACTCTTTCCATTGCGCTTTTCGCAATCAATATAGCACAAATCGCAACTTTTTGGTTAAAAAGTGCGAAAAAAGCAAAAATAATGTTGACATTGCGAAAATAGCAATGTAATATAATACATGTCAAATGAATTGCGAATATCGCAACCTGTGGAGGTGGTATCTTGAAAAAACAAATCAACTTGTCTCTCATTAAAAAGAAGAGGCTTGAGCTAGGATTCTCTAACGAAGATATGGCTAATAGCCTAGGGCTTGCTAGTCCTGATAAATATTTTCGTAGAGAACATGGAACGTATAAGTTTCAGGCTGCAGAATTGCCAGCGTTATCAAAGAAGCTTGAAATTCCATTAGAAAAAATTTTTATCTAAAGTGTGCGAAAATAGCACACAGGAGGGAAACATGAAGGAACTGCAATCATTTATCTTTGAAAGCCAACAACTTCGAACAATAAAAGTTAATGATGAGGTGTGGTTTGTTGGCAAAGATGTAGCAACGATTCTTGGATATGCGAAAACTGCTAATGCAATTAGTCAACATGTAGATGATGAAGATAAAGGGGTCACTAGAATGATGACCCCTGGTGGAAAGCAAAATATTCAAGTTATTAATGAGTCAGGAATGTACAGCTTGATCCTTTCAAGCAAAATGCCAAACGCCAAGAAGTTCAAGCATTGGGTAACTAGCGAAGTCCTGCCAACTATCCGCAAGCACGGTGCTTACATGACAGATGAAAAGATCGAAGAAGTCCTAACCGACCCCGACACAATCATCAAGCTTGCTACTCAGTTGAAAGATGAGCGCGAACAAAGACTAATTGAACAGCAGCTAAGAAAAGATGCTGAAAGTCAAGTTCACGAAATGAAGCCCAAAGCCTTGTTTGCTGATTCGGTAGCAACCAGCAAATCAACCATTTTAATTGGTGAACTGGCTAAGATCCTGCGAGGTAACGGTGTAGACATCGGTGCAACACGATTGTTCCGTTGGATGCGTGAGCATGGTTACTTAATCAATCGTAAGGGCAGTGACTGGAATATGCCGACACAGAAGGCAATGAATCTTGGCTTGTTCAAGATCAAAGAAACGACCATCAACCACTCGAATGGCTCTACTTCAATTAGCAAGACCCCTAAAGTGACTGGAAAAGGTCAGCAGTACTTTGTTAACAAGTTCTTGAACGGTGAAGTTGCATAAAAAAAGCCACTCCGAAGAGTGACTCATGTGTTGAATTACCACGTTGGATTGCAATTGCTGAATTTAATGTAGGAAGTGTTGGTTCAACAGACATCTTTCTAATTGACTTGTCCATTGAATCAACTCCCTTCAACATATCGAAACGCTTGTTAAGTCGGTCGACTTGACCTACAAATTTAGCAGACTTGGTAAATTCGTTGTTTAACTTAGAAGCTTGTTCAATTGCAGCGCTAACGCTATTCAAATTGTTACCGTTAAGGCTTTTTATCCTTAACTTCTACTAATTTCTTAGTAGTTCAGCATATCTGTTCAACTCAAAGAGTTGCCGGGCGCTCGTGGGATTAAATCCTATGCGTTGCACCTTCTTCAAATAGAAGCTTGGCTCAGGGTTCTCATATGTCTATATCACTTAGAGTTCCTTGAATTCACCCGGTACACGCAACATGTCACCATGCTACGGGGCAATTCATACTTAATATTATACCACTAAATGTAGTGATAAGAAGTGGTTTAGGGCACAAGATATGTGGAAAACAGTAGAAAAAATCTTAAAAGAAAAAGGAATATCAGTTTATAAGCTGTCCAAAATGACAGATATTCCAGACAACACTTTAAGAAATTACCGTTTAAAAAAATCAGATCCTAGTTTTACCAATGCCTGTAAGATTGCTGATGCATTGAATGTAAAGCTGGACGATTTAAGAGACAAATGAAAGGGGTGATCAAAATTATGAAGCATAGAAAAAAGCTTGTAAAGCTTACGAAGTGGTATCGCAAAGCTACAAGCCTTTATGAAAAAGAATTACTTCTTAAACTGATTCTTTTTTACCAGTCCAATTAACAAAGTCATCAGTTAAGAGTTTTTCAAATTCTATTAGTAGCAGCCCCGTTTCAGATCTTTCTTTTATTTTATGAGACTTCAAGAATGATCTGAGTTGTTTGATGGCTACTAATCGAATTTCAGCTTCTTCACGAGACATGATGGGATCGTCAGTTGACATTTAATCACCTCCTTTATTGGAGATGACTCAATTGTAACAGAAAGCAGGTGAGCAAAATGGAACTTATAAATTTAGATGGGTTGACTCTTTTGATTAGAAAGATCACTCAACCGATTGTTAGAGAGGAGCTAGCCAAGCGTGGTGAAGCGATTGATCAAAAGATGTTTAGCCGTAAGGATGCTTACAGGTATCTCGGTATAAGCGGATCATTCTTTGACAGCATAGTAAACCAAGGATTTATCAAGCCCACTCTTCCGGGCAACGGCAGAACACGATACTACCTGCGCGAAGACTTAGACAAGTTTGCGGAAGATGGCAAGGAATATTTAAAGAGGACAAGAAAATGAGTAAAGAAGAGTATGAACGCGAATACGGCAGAACCAAGCTGGATCACGTATTAAGCCACATTTGTAAGGCATTTGAAAAGATTCTGGAATTTTGCGCAATTTTGTTCGTTCCATTCACCGCGGTAGAGCAGTTATGCATTTACGGAACATCGCACCCAGACAAAATTATTTCACTACTGTTGGTGTTGATGATTTTCCTTACACCACTGGCAGTGCACATGGTTAAGAAACTTAGAAAGTAGGGGAAAACAATGAATGATGTTGAAAAGTTTGGCAAACGACTTAAAAAGTTTAGAAAAAATAAGCACAACACGCAAGAGCGTTTAGGTAGAGAAGTTTATGTAAGTGACACAACTATTGGACGTTACGAGCGTGGGATTTCAATGCCCGATAAGAGAATGGTTTACGAGCTAGCACAAGTACTAGGCGTAACTCCTGATCGATTATTAGGCTTAGGGAACAAGGAGGACTAATGAAATTATGGAACAAATTTATAAACGCAATATACCAAGTGGACAAGCCGATAAGCCTAGCCCAAACGAGCTTATCCTTATGGCTCACAGTAACGCTATTAGCGGCGTTGGCGGTTCTAGTTTTGCGGTTATGCCAGTAGAAATCAAAAAGATTTTAGGTATCAAAAAAGCCCTCAACGGCTGATGTTGAGAGCAACGAAATAAAAAAACAATATCTAAAGGAGATTATAGCACAATGATTGAGTTTGATGATAGTGATTTATGGGACTTACAAGAAGTTGACGGCGTTATTTTGCAAGACGTACACGGTGAACGTGTAGCAATCGGCAAAGGCTTTGACTATGAGAATGTCTTCGCTTTTATGAACGCCTATTTCGAGGAATATGGTGCAGAAGACTTTGCTAAAAAAGTTGGATATGAGGACGCTATAGACATGTTTAAATCGTGGTTTTCAGGCACTCCATTCCATGAATATGACCTCATGGACTGGGTATGTGAATCATTTGGTGGTATTGATGCCGATTCATTTCAAAATCAGTACGACTACGAAAATGAAGCTTTTTTAGAAGCGCAAGATCAAAAATTAGATCAAGCATTAGGAAAGTAGGCGAGCTTTGTGAAAAAGAATAAAGAACTAATTATCAATAATCAGCAATACAATGTCAGTTTTCAAAGTGCTGACATTGATTTCCCTGATTATCAGCAACTTGAAGAACAAGTTAAGCAACTAGAAGATAAATTCTCAAACTTAGTAATTAGCCCTGATGATTATGATTTTGCTAAAGATGTAAAAGCTGAAATCAATAAATATAAGAACTCACTTACTAAGCACAAGAATGAAATCATCAAAGAAGCTAATAAGCCTGTTAATGAATTTGATGATGAAATTAAAAGCTTAACTAAGCGATTAGCTAAGCTTTACAAGCACATCAATGATCAGACAAAAGTATTTGATGAAAAGAAAAGAGCTGCAAGAAAAGAATTAAGAATAAAGCAGATTGAAAAAATGTGTAAAGAAGCTGGATTAGAAATTGATATTTCAGAATTTCCATATGATTCTAAATGGTCAAACACTAATGCATCTGAAAAAGCATTTGAATCTGCAGTTAATAAAGAAATTTCCTTGCTCTTAGAAAAGAAAAAGTATTATCAAGCTAATCTAACTGCTATCACTAAAACAGCTTCTAAGCTCGGATTAAGTGCTAATCCATTCATTCAATTATTTGATGATGGTCATGATTTAAATTCAGTCATGAACATGATGGGAGCTGAACAAAAAGCAGTTGCTTTGAATGTTTCTAAAAAGATAGCAAAGAGACATGAAGAACAAGCAAGAATGCAAAAAACATCATCTAAAGCATATGATCCTGAAACTGGTGAAGTCAAAGACAGGCTTTATACTATTCAGCTCACTTTACCTGATATAACGCAAACACAATTAAAACAGCTTAGTGATTTTCTAGCTGCTAAAGAAATTAAATTCGAAGCAAAGAGGATCAAATAAATGTTATTAGAAGAACAACTTAAAATTGAAAATCAGAATTTAAAAGACATGCTTGCAGATGAAAGGCGAAAGGATAAAGCTTCTTTTGCCCTTCATCTGGCTATGGTCAAGATGAAAATTGAACAGCCTAAGAAATCTCATAAAGTTACCGTTAGCCTTAAAAGCGGTGGGTCATATGCATATAGTTATGCTGATCTAGCTGATGTTGATAAGGCTATCATGAAGGCAATTAAAGAAACAGCAGTTGATGGCAAACCACTGCTAACTTATCGTTTTGAAATTGATAACGGCGCTGAGGGCGTTTCAGCTGAGACGGTTATTATTGATGCAGCTACTGGCTATGAAGAATGTACTAATCGTGTTTGGTTTAAAAACGTAAATGTTGGCAAAGCACAAGATTCAGCAAGCTTGATCAGTTATGCAAAAAGATATTCTTTGTCTGCAGCATTTGGAATCGCTAGTGAAGATGATGACGATGCTCAGGCTCAAATACGTAATCAAGAGCAAACAATTGATAAAGCTGGTATTGAAATTATTGTCAATGAATATCTTAAAGATAAAACAGAGAAGTCTAAAAGATGGATTAAGGGTAAGCATGATAAAGCAACCGCTGAGTATATCATGCAATTAATCGGTAAATATAAGTTTGATCAGCATTTAGAAAATAATAAAAATAAACAGATTGAAAAACGAAAAGAGAGACACGAAAAGCAGATTTCAAAGAAGCCCAAAAAAGTAGCTGCTAAATCTGGGGATGAAATCATTAAGGATATCGTTGATAAGCCAAAAGCTGATCCATTTGAAAATGAAAAAGATGATTCTCAGGTAACTGCAGGCCAACAAGATTTGTTTAACAGTGTTTTAGGTGAGTGAAATGAGTGAGTTTAAAGGTGCAAAAGCATTTTTAATGATTCCGCCCTCAATATCAAGGGATAAAGACCTTTTGAAGAAGCCTAAATCAATTATCTTGATGGGGGAAATTATTTCAATGCTTAATGTAACCGGCGATTTTCATATGAGCAATAAAACGCTGGCTAATATTCTTGATGCTTCGGTTCAATCGGTTAATGACTGGCTCAATTTGCTTGAACAAAAGGGGCTAATCGTAAGGGAGCAAATAACGGTTCCCGCTAAAAATCCTAAAAGTGAGAAATCAAAAATAATACTAGGCAGAAAAATAAAAGCTGGTCCTGACCTAGTAAAGCTGAGTTTACTAGGGTGGACAAGCACACTTGATGAGGGTAGTAAAGCTGAGCTTAGTGGGGTAGTAAAGCACACTTTACATAAATATAACAGTTTAACAGAACATAATAATAGAACATCTAATTCTTCTTCTGCGAAGAAAGAAGAAGACCCAATAAGAGAACAAATTTATAAGAAGTTTTTCTTAATAGCTAGGAAAAACGACAAGCTTAAAGGTAAAGCTACTAATCCGTCATTGGATGAGATCAAGCAATTAAGAAGTTTACTTTACCAATGCAACATTGAAACTTTACAGGCAATTGAAGGTAAATTTGATGTCAAGATGCAATGGAACATGATTAATGATCCGTTTGCCTATTTGCTGAAAATGCTTCGTGATGGTGTAGCAATTGACAAAAA
>NZ_CANBCQ010000016.1 GCF_947367125.1 uncultured Lactobacillus sp. | reverse complement strand
GGAACTCCTTTTTCTAATGTTTAAAGAAATAAATTTAAGGAATCATTCATCCTTACACAAACTATTTTACAGTCTCTTGAAAAAAGTAAGAGTAAGACTAGAATAAGATCTGTAATACAAAATTAATTAGTGCTTAAGATACTTCAAGGGGGATTTATGCAGAATAAAACAATATATATTTCAGGTGTCTCAGTACAAAACGCAAATTTAAAGTCCACGAGTCAAGAATGTGATCTTCTTAAATCAAATTATAATAATACCAGATTTTTGAGACGTCATGATAGATTAACTTTGCTATTATTTACTAACTTGTCTGAGCTTTTAAAATTTAAAAAGGTAAGTTCTTTAATATTAGAGACTTATAATAATTCGTTGAATTCAGTTAGGAAGTATGCATTGGAATTAAGAAAAGGTGGTTTTAATTTAGCTAATCCGATTGATTTTGTAAATTTATCTAGTAATACTGCTTTAGGATATGCAGCAAAAGAATTTTCTTTAAGTGGTATGACTCAGCAAGTATCTACTAATGGGTTAGAGTATGCGTATCAAATAGTTAAAGGTGGTATTGTTGATGCCATTGCATCGATAGGGATAGATGAAGCAATACCTGTGAATCATTTAAGTGAAGGTGCTGCTGGATTTATACTATCAGATAAGGGGCAAGAAAATAGCTTTCAGGTAAAAGATATATATACAAGCAATATGATTATTAACTTGAAAAATGAAGAAAACATTATTGCGAATTTGACAAAGAAATTTTTGCTAAAAAATTCTTTGTCAAATTATGGGATAAAAATATATACAAATCAATGTAAATTATCATCAGATTTAGCAGTATTATCAGGTGATAATTTAAAAGTATTATGTAATATATTTTCGAAAATTAATATGTTTTCTGTGAAAACAGGTCAATCTAGAGCGGCATCGTTGTACCAGGGCATAGCATTAATTGTCAAGAATGGTAGAAGCGGAAAATATTTAATAAGTAATGTAAATTCAGATAGAACAATTACTTTAGTTTTTTTGCAAAAGGATTAGTATTGTATGAGCTATTATGATAATAAGACAATTTTAATATCAGGCGCTACAGGTGGAATTGGTAGAGAAGTAGTGAAAAAATTTCTAAATTATAAATGTAATATAATCCTGATACATAGGCATAAAACTTTGAGTTCTGAACATTTTATGGATAGTATTCATGATAAATGTGCTAATATAATTGAGGTAGTTATTGATTTGACAGAACCAACACAACTCAAAGAAATTGAAAATATATTACAAAGTCAACATTTAAGGGTAAATTATATAATCAATTGCATAGGCATATTTGAGCCGTCACTTGTTACAACTATGGATTTGGAAATACTAAAGAAATTAATTAGTGCTAATCTATATGCACCTATAAATTTAGTAAATATAGCATTACCGTTTTTAGAAATGAATAATACTAGTAGAATTATAAATGTTAGTTCAGTAGCGGCAAAAATAGCTAATGTAGGTCAAGGAGCTTATGCCATTTCTAAAAGTGCATTAAACACTTATACTAAATGTTTAGCGCAAGAACTGTCAAGATTTAAAGTTCCTGTAAATTCTATTAGTCCAGGATTTGTAAAAACGTCAATGAGTGAGAAATATGAAGATGAATTTATGAAGCAAGTACCATTAAAAAGATTTGCTACCCCTTTAGAGATAGCAAGCTTTATATTTTATCTAACTTCAGATCAAAGTACATATATTACTGGGGAAAACATAGTAATAGATGGCGGTTTTTCAATATAAGGGGAGAAAAATGGATATTGTAATTAAAGGCATGGGAGTTTGTTCACCTTTAGGCACAAATGATGAATTTTTTTCTAATATTTTTGAGGGGAAGGTAGCTTGGCGGAAAATTACGAAATATGAAAACAAATGGAAAATTCCGCCATTCATTGCTTGTGCATTTAAATCACAGATATCTTTCAAATCTATGATCGATCGGTCACTTAGAATGGCTTGTAAAGATGCAAATATAAATAAGTTAGATGATAAAAGTACTTTAGTGTGTTTTGCTTCAAGTAATGGACTCAATGACGTGTTCCTGAGTGGTTTTGATGATAGAATAACTCAAGATAGTAATCCAATAAAAATGCTAACGAAAATTATTTCTAAATTTTTTTCTAATTTTAAAATTATTTGTTTTAATACAGCCTGTGCATCTGGTGGGGATGCTATTGCATATGCGTGCAGAGAACTGTCATTAAAAAAATATACAAGGGCAATAGTAATAGGCGGTGACGTATTATCACCAATAACGGCTAGCGGTTTTATGTCATTAGGTGCAATGAGCTTGAACGGTTGTAAACCTTTTACGAAAAATCGAGATGGAATGTCCCTTGGTGAAGGAGTAGCAACGTTAATATTGACTAATAATGAGATGGACAAAAGTGGATATGCTTCAATTGTAGGAATTGGGCAAGCAAATGATCACTATCATATAACAGCTCCTAATCCTCAAGGGGTGGCGGTAATAAATACTATGAAGGAGGCAATAGAGGTAGCAGAAATCAAGTCAGATGATATTAGCTATATTAATGCCCATGGTACAGGTACTAAATTAAATGATGCTATGGAACTGACTGCTTTCCATACTTTGTTTGCACATTTACCTTATATAAGTTCATCAAAAGGTCAAGTTGGTCATACATTAGGTGCAGCCGGAGTGATTGAAGCAGCTATTACTGCTGTTGCAATGAAACGACAAATTATTCCGCCGCTTGTAATTGGAAATACCAAAGTAATGGAAAAAAGTAATTTTATAATTAACACAGGAAAAAGAGAGTGCATTAAATATGCTTTGAGTAACTCTATAGGCTTTGGTGGTAATGCTGTAACTATTTGTTTTAGTAAAGCATAATGAAAGGAAAATATGAATAATAGTAGTTTTTTGCAAATTAAAAAGATTCTAAAACAACGATATCCAATGCTATTAGTAGATAAAGTGGTGACTACTGACAGCGTTATGACTACAACAATCAAATATTTTACTAATTCGGATCCTTTTATGAGAGGTCATTTTAAAGATTTTCCTATCTATCCAGCTGTTTTGTTAATAGAATTAATGGCACAGTCTGTTAGTTTTTCTTTGTATGATAGATATGGAAAAATTGATAATATTTGGTTTTTAAGCATACAAAGGTGCCATTACCATGGCTATTTTGTCCCTGGAGATATAGCAGAAACAAAGGCAGAAATTGTTGAAGTAGATGCCAACGGATTAATCAATTGTAAAGGTAAAATAGTAAATCAAAATCATAAAAAAATAGTAGAATGTAATTTTGTGTTGATTAGAAAAGATTTAAAATAATATGTTTTTAAAACGTGAAAAAACAAGCCAAAAATTACTTGTAGGTTACGCAATCTCAGGCTTTGGTGACCAATTTTATACATTTGCTATTCCTTTACTGCTGCTCACACGCTCTAGATCTGCTATTTTGATGGGACTTTTAACGGCCATGGAATACTTACCTACTGCCTTATTTGGATTAGTTATTGGTTCTATATTTGATAAGTATTCCAGAAAAAAAATCATGTTCTTTTCCTTAATCATGCAAGCAGTATTAATCTTGATTATTCCATTATTAATATTGCATGATTTTCCAATAGCTTTGGTTTTATTCATGATTTTTTTTATTGGGACATTTGATTTAATGTCTTGGACTGGGTATCAGATTCTAATTTCAGAGTCTGTTTCTGAAAATGAATTATCAAAGATTTCTGGGACTGTTGGTTTGATCAGTTCAATTCAAAAAACATTTGGACCAGGTATAGCAGCTATTATTGTCAACCTCTTTAACTATCTCGGTGGCTTCATACTAGATGCGATCAGTTTTGGCTATTTAACCTATGTTGTTAAAGATATTGAGACTATAAATAACAAAAACAATGATAAAAAAAAGAAGAGTATACAGCAAACTCTATCACAAGGTCTAAAATTCGTTTTGAAAGAACATGATATCAAATGGTTAATTATTAGCTTTTTTGCTGCCAATGTTGGCTTTCAAGTAGTAATTCCGATGTTAACTTTCTTATTAAAAGTACAGACGCGTGCTTCAATAAATGAAATTAGTATATTTTTTACCATCTCATCAGTTGCTAGCATACTGGGTAACTTCGTTTATTTACGCTTTAGTAAAAAAATAAAGCTAGGCACTCAGTTAATAGTTATTGGATTAATTATTACCGTAGGATTCACTATTATGCTAGCCATTAAATCTTTATTAATATTCACCATGGGATATGCAATAGTATCATTTGGTAGTGTATGGGCTCAAGCTAATTTCTTTACCATTATTCAATTTAAAACACCTGACCAATATAAAGGCATGGTAACCGCTACTTCAACGTCTTTGACAAGAATTACAGGTCCATTAATGGCAGCGCTAAGTGGCATACTAGTAAAAGTATCTCCTTCCTTAATCTTTCTCGTAGCTATTATGTGCTTAGTTGTATCTGTATTAATAACCCTGATTAGTGGTTTACGACAACTAGGTAAGTTAGCCAACTAAAACGAAATCATAGTTCATATATAGGGCACCTATGTAACCGTAAATGCTGATCTTATAAGTGGAACACAAGCTGAAGAAGAGAAGATTATGAGATGGAATAGCTACTAAAATATTGTGTTGTTTTATAAATTTAAAAATAAGAGCAGTCTTCTTTATACCTATTTGTGAGAGATCTTTATAAATAAAAAATAAATTATTTTTTATGAAATATTTATCTTCATTAAGATTGGGAGTATTTTTGTATAATCTCTTGAATTTTTGTAGTGTAAGCTTAAATGGAATATATTTAGGAGAACGTTTATTATTGTAAATAATATCTACAGTTACTGTGGGAATGTTCATGTTATATTCTGGTATAAATTGAGATAAATTAATGCCGACTATTTTGCCATGCAAATAGGACAGCCTATAAAGATCAGTTCTGGAATTTGCACAAACATCAAGGATAGTATGATTAAATCCCTGACGTAATGTATTGTTAAAAGAATATAGCATTAAGCGAAAAATAAGATGATCTGCATAATTTAAGTTAAGATTAGTTCGTATATTTTGTTGATAAACTGTAATTAATTGATCATTTCTTTGCCTTCTTATATCATAGGCAATAACTTGATTATAATTTGTATCTTTTATTAGTGAAATAAAAAAGTCTTTTTTATAACCAGTTAGATCATTTTTTATTTCTGAAAAATGTTTTTTTTGTTTAAACTGTATAAAAAAAGAAGAATTATGTATTTTTTTAAGATCTGAAAGATCTCCTTGTGTAAAGTTAAAATTTTTATTATTCATTTTCGATATGTAAAATTATAAATTTTTGATTATGATTTATATAAAATCCATCGATTGTATAGTTTAGCTTGCGCATAGTTGATAGCACTAAGGGGTATAAGCTGATATTTAATATTATAAACTTTATTTTGCATTTGTTGATAATATTTCGAATGTTTGAGATTTTATCGATACTAATAACATCTTCTTTATAAGAAGATGTTATTAGTATTATGGATCTGTAATTTGAGCTATTTGTATATCTACACGTAGGTGCTAGTGGAATCTTAAAATATAATGCATTAATTGGTAAAACGATATCTTTATAATGATTTAACCACCTATTCTTTTGATATCCGATCAAATTAGATTTTAATTGTATAATATACGACACTGTTCTTTTGAAAGAATCTTGAATATGAGTATAAAGGTACTGGTATCCATGCTGAGCAGAGTCAATTAATAAAGAATTTCTAAATGCTTGCGATAAAAAAGAATATTCTAATAGAATTCCATCTTCATGTAGGCATAAAGATGTCTTATTAATTTCATACCTTATATCAAAGCCTATTGCTCTTTTTTGTTCGTCTTCAAGTATATAAATATAATAAGTTTTGTTTTTAAAAAAGGAAAGATACGTGTGAATCGACACATGCATATCCGGTTGAATTTGTTTTATTAGTGAGCAAATTTGTTTAAGATCAACGATATCTCCTTGACGTATAAAATAAATTTTATTATTAATCTTAAACTTATTAATTTGTTTAAATGGCATATTTTTTCTCTTTTAACCAATTCGTGGTTGCTTCAATAGAAATTATATTATCTAATGTAATGTTTTGATCATTAGGGATATTGAACTCTCTTCTTAATCCAGCGATATATGCCATAGCATCGATAGAATCGAATCCTGTTTCGGTTAATGGACCGAATAAAATAGTATTTGAATTAATTGTACGTAACGTATCATCATCGATTTCAAGATTTTCTTTTAAAATTTCAATTAATTTGTTTTCCATAATAAAACCTTCCTAACTTTTTTACTAACACAACTTGTAGTATATGCTTTCACTAAGCTAATATCAATTATCTACATGAGCATTATATTTTTCTCAAAAATAAATTCTTTCTTTATGTTACTGGTAGTAGGAAGAAATCTAAGTAGGGTTTTCTTAGGTCCAAACTCTATATAGTTATTAATAGATTTTGAACTTGCATTGTCCATAATCGTAGTCCACTTAACAGGAGAGTTTATCTGCTTTATTAATAATTCCTTTATAGTATTTTCATCCTGAGGATAGATCTCACCAGTTACATTTGAATATACAGGAATATGAGGTTGATTAAAGTGTATAGAGTTAATCAAATTCCTATATTCAGGAATTATGTCATTCATATATGGAGAATGAAAGGCACCAGTAACATTTAACGATATAGGTATGGAATTTGCTTGTATAATATCTTTACTGAAAGCTAAAAGTTCAGCTGTATTACCTGAAAATACTGTTTGCAAAGCGGAATTGTAGTTTGCAACGTATACATTAGAATATTTTTTTTGTAATTTATAAATTGAACTATTCATGTTTAAAACAGCTAACATAGAACCATCATGGTTATCTGAGCATTTTTGCATAAGCTCACCTCTCTTTTTTACGATTATTAATAAATCTTTAAAAGAGAGTGCTCCAGAAACAGCTAGTGCAACAAGCTCACCCAAACTATGACCAGCTAAATAATTAGGATGTATTTTATTATTTTTAGACCACAATTTATATAGGATATACTCGTAAACGACTATTGCTATTTGGGAGTACCTAGTATTCTGTAAAAAATCGGTTTCCTTTCCAAAACAAACATTCGCTAAATCTATGCTTGTTACTTTAGAGGCTATTTGAAAATATTTTTTGGCATCTTCACATCTTGTGACTATAGTTTGGAGCATACCAGGGTATTGTGATCCTTGTCCTGTAAATAAACACATTGTTTTTTCCATTATTGCTGTCCTCTTAACATATTGGAATATTAATCTTAATATGATAGTAACTCTTTAGTTGAACTTTTTAAAGTCTCACTAAAGAGTTTTTAACAACAAATTAAAATAATAATGGAGTACTATCATCACGTAGACAAATAGTTTATTAGATTATATACGTAAAAAATTAAGTTTAGTTGTTAGTATATTATAGAAGAGATCACAATACATCTTTTTTAACCGAATTATGTCGAAACCAAAAAATGGTATCTGTCGAGGAATGGCTAAAGTATGTGGCTTATGGCCATAAGTATCATAATGTAAATATATGATATAACAGATAAAAATGTTTAATACAGAGAATATTGGGGAACTTTAGCAGCGACTTTTATGTAAAAAACAACAGATAGATGATACTTTAGTCAACATTGTCAAATCAAATAATGCAAAGATACTTTCATGGTTGATGGAGACCAAAAGAAATTAATTTAGTATAGGTTTGACATAAAAAGCTAAAGCATTCAAAATGTGATTTGTCGTCTTATTTATTTTATTTCAGCTCTTTGTCAGGTAATAATGATAGTCCTTCTTTATTTACAAGCTTTTCTACATAGTCTTTTTGTTCAGGTATCATATTGTAAAAGTCAACGTTATTCATGTACCCGCGAATGCTTAGTAAAAATTGATAATTATTACTATCAGTGAATAAAATATTTAGTTCAGCATCCCCTCTGTTTAGTACATGGTTAATAATTTCATCAATTTTATCAGGACCTAGACTTCTGATGTTTTTATCAGTATATTTTTGGTATTTATCAGCCTCATTTTCAGTAAAATAAAAAATTTTACTATCATAAATACTAATTAAAATCATACTAATAAAAGTGATACTATCAATGTATTTGGGTAACCAACGTGTTTGAAAGTAAACATCAAATTCGTTATCAGTCATGTAGCCATCATTACCGATAGTTACATAATAATCTTGAGTATGCTTTTTCATCCAATTGAGTAAGTTAAGTTCTTGAGTATTCATAATTATTAAATGATACTTTATTTTTCGCATAAGTCAAAACAATCAAGAATTGAATAAAACAAAAAAACTTGCAAGAAACAGGTAAAAGAAATATCATATTAATTAATTACTGAGATCAAGACTAGTAGCAGATATTTTTTCTGAACAGAGAGTCTTCTTTCAAAAGCTGCAAGAGAAGATAGAAAGAACGCTGTGAATTTCATCTTGGGAGTAGGATCTAATCAATTCCGGTATTTCACCGTTAACGAAAACTTAAGTGTGGGCGTATTGCGTCCAAACTAGGGTGGTACCGCGACGCTTCGTCCCTATTGAGGGGGCGGAGCTTTTTTTGTTTTGAAAGGAAAGATTTAATGGACTTATTTGATAAGTTAAAAGAGCTCCACGAAGAAGGGCTTAACCAAATCAACAAGGCTAAAGATGAAAAGACTTTAAACGATGTTAGAGTTGAACTTGTTGGTCGTAAAGGTGAATTAACTAAGATTTTGCACTCAATGCGCGAAGTTGCACCAGAAAACAGACGTGAAGTTGGACAAAAGGTTAACGAATTACGTGACCTGTTCAATGCTCAATTAGACGAAGCTAAGGAAAAGATTGTCAAGGCTGTTTTGGCTAAGAAGCTTGAAGATGAAAAAATTGATGTTACTTTGCCAGGACGTGAAGCACACCTTGGTTCTAAGCACCCAATCAACATCATCTTGGATGATCTTGAAAGCTACTTCATCGGCATGGGATACCGGGTAGTGCAAGGTCCAGAAATTGAAACCGATCACTACTGTTTTGAAATGATGAACATCCCTAAGGATCACCCAGCTCGTGACATGCAAGCTACTTTCTATATTGATAGTGAAGACTTGCTTAGAACCCAAACTTCAGGTGACCAAGCCAGAGTTTTAGAAAAGCATGACTTCTCAAAGGGTCCACTTAAGATGGTTGGTCCAGGTAAGGTATACCGTCGTGATGATGATGATGCTACTCACTCACACCAATTCATGCAAATGGAAGGTTTAGTAGTAGATAAGAACATCACGATGAGTGACTTAAAGGGTACCTTGGAAATGATTTCTAAGCATGTCTTTGGTCAAGATCGTGAAACTCGTTTGCGTCCAAGCTACTTTCCATTTACTGAGCCATCAGTTGAAATGGACGTTTCATGCTTTAACTGTGATGGTAAGGGCTGCCCAATTTGTAAGTACACTGGCTGGATCGAAGTTTTAGGTGCCGGAATGGTTCACCCTAATGTTTTGGAAAATGCTGGCATTGATTCAACTGTTTATGGTGGTTTTGCCTTCGGTGTTGGTCTTGATCGTTTCGCTATTTTGAAATACGGTATCGATGATATTCGTGACTTCTACACCAATGACGTACGTTTCTTAGAACAATTCCGTAAGGAGGAAAGATAATAGATGTTAGTTTCATATAACTGGTTAAAAGATTTTCTTGATTTAGATGGTCAAGATCCATACGAATTAGCAGAAGAAATTACTCGTAGCGGGGTTGAAATTCCTGACCGTATTCACCCAATGGATGGCTTAAAGAAATTAGTTGTCGGTCATGTCCTTGATTGTGAAGGCGTTGAAGGTACTCACTTACATTTAACTCACGTTGATGTCGGCGAAGATGAACCTTTACA
The DNA here is from genome assembly GCF_947367125.1 of uncultured Lactobacillus sp. Classification (GTDB taxonomy): domain Bacteria; phylum Bacillota; class Bacilli; order Lactobacillales; family Lactobacillaceae; genus Lactobacillus. Next base: position 39,956 of record NZ_CANBCQ010000016.1, on the reverse strand, counting down.
AATTGTTTGTGGTGCACCTAATGTTGCTGCAGGCGAAGATGTGATTGTTGCTCTTCATGGTGCTCGCATTGCTGGCAATGAAAAGATCAAGAAGGGTAAGATCCGCGGCATGGAAAGCTACGGCATGATCTGTGGCTTACAAGAAATTGGTTTCAGCGACAGCGTTGTGCCAGAGAAATATGCGGATGGTATTTATGTCTTCTCAGAGGATGCGGAAGTTAAGCCAGGTCAAGATATTTATGAAGCACTTGGCATGGATGACTATATCTTAAACTTTGATATTACACCTAATCGTGCTGATACTTTGGGTATGGAAGGCGCAGCTTATGAAGTTGGCGCAATTATTGACCAAAAGCCAAAGGTTGAAGAAAAGGTGGTTTTAAAAGAAGATGGTCCTGCTTGGACTGACTCACTTGATGCTAAGATTGATGAAAAGCTCGCACCTAAGTTTTACTTAAGAAAGCTTGAAAATGTTAAGATTCAAGATTCACCACTTTGGCTCCAACGTCGTTTATGGAATGCAGGTATTCGTCCAATTAACAACGTAGTTGATGTAACTAACTATGTAATGTTGTTGACTGGTCAACCAATGCACGCTTACGATGCTAAGACTTTTGCAAACGGCAAGTTTGAAGTAAGACTTGCTAATAAGGGTGAAAAGTTGACTTTGCTTAATGAAAAAGAAGTCGAGCTTGATCCAAATGACATCATCATTACTGATGGTGAAAAGCCAGTGATGATGGCTGGTGTAATGGGTGGTCTTAACTCAGAAATTACTTCAGAAACTACTGATGTCATTCTTGAATCTGCCATTTTTGATCCAGCGCTTGTAAGAAAAGCAGCTCTTCGTCACGCTAACCGTACTGAAGCATCCAGCCGCTACGAAAAGGGTGTTAACTGGGATGCGACTGAAAAGGCAATCAATATGGCTGCCCTTCTGCTTAGAAATGATGCTAACGCTACGGTTGATGAAGGCATTCTCAAGGCAACTGATCAAAAACGTGAACCAGTTGTGGTTAAGACTACTGCTTCATATATTAATAAAGTTTTAGGTACAAAATTATCAGTTGATGAAATTGTGAAGATCTTTGATCGTCTCTGCTTCAAGGTCGATGTAGATGGTGACAACTTAGCTGTTCATGTACCAAATAGAAGATGGGATATCTCAATTCCAGCTGACTTGGTTGAAGAAGTTGGTCGTTTGTACGGCTATGACAATCTTGAATCTACTCAACCTGTTTTGCCAGAAACTCACGGTGGCTACTCAGAAAAAGAAGAAATGATGCGCCGGATGAAGGCAATCGTTGAAGGACAAGGCTTGATGGAAGCTATTTCTTACTCATTGACTTCACCTGAAAAGGCAACTCGTTACACTAAAGATCCTAAAGATTTAGTTGAAGTTCAATCTCCACTTAACTCAAGCCGTTCTGCAATGCGGGAGAACTTGATGACTGGTTTGGTTGATGCAGCTAGCTACAACTTTGCTAGAAAACAAACTCAATTAGCATTGTTTGAACAAGGCCGCACTTATGACCATGAAGGTGGCACATTCAATGAACATGAACACTTGGCTGCTCTTTATTCAGGCAATACTTTTGCGGAAAACTGGCAACATTTAACCCAAAAAGTTGATTTCTACTTTGTTAAGGGTCAATTAACTAACTTGTTTGCTGCAATTGGCATTGATCTTGATAAGGTAGTCTACAAGGCTGAAGGTATTCAAGGGATGCACCCAACTAGAACTGCCGGTATTTATATTGATAAGCAATATGTTGGGATGATCGGAATGGTTGCTCATGCAGTAACTCTTTCTGATAAGGCACTTCGCGGCAGTGAACTTTACGGTTACGAAATTGATTTGGATATAATTATTCCAATGTTAACTAAGGGTGTAACTGCCGTTCCAGCACCTAAGTTCCCAGCAATTCAACGTGACTTGTCACTTTTAGTTGATAAGCCAGTTACTAACCAAGAAATTGAGAATGTCATTGAATCTAATGCTGGTAAATACTTAGTTGATCTTAAAGTAATTGATGTTTACGAAGGCAGTCACATTGTAGCTGGCAAGAAGAGTATTTCTTACAACTTGACCTTCTTGAATAGAAAAGATACTTTGACTGATGATGTTGTTAATAACGCCATGGACAAGGTTGTTGCTGCTCTTGAAAATGATCTTGCCATTAAAGTCCGTTAAAGGTTGACATTATTGACGTAAATTAATATTATTGATCAGTGCAAGATAAAGAAAATTAATTTCTGAGGAGTTAAAAATATGCCTGAAAAATCTTATCCAATGACTGCTGAAGGTAAAGAAAAACTTCAAGCAGAATTAAAGAACTTAAAATTAGTTAAGCGTCCAGAAGTTATTGAACGTATTAAGGTTGCGCGTTCATTCGGTGACTTGTCTGAAAACTCCGAATATGACGCAGCTAAGGACGAACAGAGTCACTTGGAAGACAGAATTGCGCAAGTTGAAGAAATGCTTAAGTATGCGCAAGTTGTTGATGCTGACAGTGTTGATCCAAATGAAGTTTCAGTTGGTAAAACTGTTACCTATACTGAAGTTGGTACTGATGATCCTGAAACCTATACTATTGTAGGTAGTGATGAATCAGATCCATTGAACGGTAAAATTTCTAATGATTCACCAATTGCTCAAGCTTTATTGGGTAAAAAGAAGGGTGAAACCGTATCAATTACCACTCCTGGTGGCAAGTTTGACGTTGTAATTAACGAGGTTGAAGCTTAATAATAAAAAGGGGAGGTAGTTAGTAACTATCTTCCTTTTTGCGTTTTGAAAGGATTTTGTATGAGAACAGTAGGTATTATCGGTTTAGGTCATGTTGGAGCAACTGTTGCATATACTTTATTTACCCACAGCATGGTTGATGAACTAATTTTAATTGATAAAAATGAAGCTAAAGTAAATGCTGAATACAATGATTTGCATGATACTTTGGCTAGAAATGATAGCTATGTCAATGTACGAAAGCAAGATTGGGACGGCTTAGAAGATGCGGACATCATTATCACTGCTTTTGGTGATATTGCCGCTTCAGTTAAGACAGGCGATCGTTTTGGTGAATTTGAATTAAATGCTAGAAATGCCAAAGAAGTCGGAGCCGATATTAAAGAATCAGGTTTCCATGGCGTTTTAATCAATATTTCTAATCCATGTGATGCAATTACCCAAATTTTGCAAGAAACTTCTGGTTTAAAGAAGAATCGCGTCTTTGGTACTGGTACTTTCCTTGATACTGCAAGAGTTCAAAGAATAATTGGTGAAAAACTTGGCCAAGATCCACGTAATGTGGAAGGCTTCGTTTTAGGTGAACATGGTTCTTCACAATTTACTGCATGGTCAACTGTTAGAGTTAACAACAAGATTGCTTTCCAATTGTTTGGTGACGAAGAACAAGAAAAAATTAGTGAACAATCAAATAAGAATTCCTTCATTGTGGCTAATGGAAAAGGCTATACTAGCTACGCTATTGCTACCTGTGCTATCCGCTTAGTTCAAGCAGTCTTTAGCGATGCCCATTTATATTGCCCAGTTTCAGTTTATAATCCTGAATACAAGACTTATATTGGTTATCCAGCTATTATTGGCCGTGACGGTGTTGAAGAAGAGATCGAATTGAAGCTTACTTCTGAAGAAAGAGAGAAGTTGCAAGCTGCTGCAGATAAGATCAAAGAACACTTGAAGCAATTGAAAAAATAAGTAATATTCATTATGAAAAATAAGACGAGATTGCATTTTTGCAATTTCCCGTCTTATTTTTTATTTTAGCTTTACGTCCCAAGCCGCAATTTGTTTATTACCGTAGTAGTGCTTGTAAATTTGTTTAGTTTTCTTAGTTTGATATGCTTTGACAACTTCTTGGTAAATTTGTTTATTTTTGTCTTTTGTCCGGGCACAAATAATATTGATCCATTGTTCAGAATCCTTATTCAAAGGTTCTACAAAAATAGTTTGCTTATCGCCTAAATGAGCGGGACCAGCAAAGTCGTTGTTAACCACAGCTGCATCAACATCATCAATGACGCGGCTGGTCTGTTCTGAAGCGACTTCTTTAATCTTGAAATGGTTAGGATTAGCAGTAATATTGGCCACAGAAACAAGTACCTTGCCTTTTTTCAATTTAATTAAACCAGCATTTTTAAGGACAAATAAGGCTCTTGATTCATTAGTAGGATCGCTAGGAACTACAATTGTTGCTCCATCAGGTAATTCATTTAGATGATGATACTTTTTGGAATATAGACGAATAGGGGCAATGTAAGTTTTACCGATAGCTGTAATGCCACCATGATTTGCTTTGTTCCAAGCATTAAGAAAGGCATAGTGTTGAAAAGCATTCAGGTCAACATCACCAGACTTAAGGGCCTTATCAGGTTGATCATAGCCGTCAAAGCTTTTAGTGGTTAAAATGATGCCATATTTTTCTTTAACAGTTTTAGTAACGCTCTTCCAAATAGCAATATCACCTTTGCTGGCACCAACAATTCCGACACTAACTTTAGTTTGACCACTGCTTTTTGGTGTCCAAAAGAAACTAAAGTAGCCAGCTACAATGATTAATAAACCAACAATAGTACTAATAATGATGTGACGTCTTCTTCTTTTTCGCATATTTATCCCTGCCTTTATTAAAATAAAAAAGCACTCATCCTAAAAAGGACGAGTGCTTCGTGTTACCACCTTTAATTTGCTAGTTATTCTCATGACCAGCCTCAACAACTATCTAACAATAGTTTGCATTGTTAACGAGCGCAACCCCGATGCTAGCTAAATATCACCAGCATAATCATTCTGAATCCATCTTCATTGAATCGATCTTTTTTGCTTTTCACCAACCAGCAATTCTCTGATAAAGTTCTTATTCAATTACTCTATTCATCAAGATTTTTTAATTATTGTTAATAACTTATCATCTATTTTTAATTATGTCAAATAATTTTAGGAAGAAATTTAGGTGAGAGATTTTAAGAAAAATGATGCTTATTTTTGCTGATCAATAAAATAGTAAATGAGTGAAACAATGGATTCCGCAAACATCGTTCCAGCCATCCAGTACATACCGAGCATGATGTTACCGGTAAAGGTAAAGTAAGTGGTAATAGCATAAGCAATTACCCATACAATTTTCCAAAATAAATTATTAATTCCTGAACACATTTTTGCCACCTCTATTTTTGACTAGCACCAGAACTACTGTCAACGTCCATACCGCAATTTTCAGTATCCATTCCTGGCATCCAAACGTCTTTTGGCTTGACGCCTCTTTCTTTGGCAAAAGCATCAGTTAAGGTTTTCATATCCATTAGTTTATAAGTCTTCGGGTGTCGTGGATCAAAAATTTCAATTTGGGCCATCATGCCAGCATCCTCATGTTCAATAATGTGGCAGTGATACATGAAAACACCGAGAAGTGGGAATTCAACCCGCAAGCGAACAGTTTCGCCAGGACGAACAGGAATTGTGTCTTTATAGCCATCTTCGTTTGGAAATGGTCTTTTGCCGTTACGTGAAACCACAGTAAAGTGAGTACCGTGAATATGAAATGGGTGTAGCATACCGTGCTCTTTAGTATTGGTATTGGTTACATCCCAATATTCAGCCTGTCCAATTTTTTGCTTCATATCGATGCGTTGCATTGCAAATTGCTTACCATTGATCTTGTTGTGGTCATCCATCGTAATTTTACGAACCGGTAAGCTTTCGTCAACTTTCGGAATTTCTGGTTCAAATAAGGTATTAGGAATAATGCTATTATCTGGTTCAAAATTATGAATGCGGAATTCGATTAACTTGAAATCATCGGTATAAAGATTGACAACATCGCCTTCGTGATAATTCTTGAAGTCGACTACAACTTGAAGTCGCTCACCGGGAGTAACTAAAATTTTGGTCATTTTGATTGGATGTGGTAAAAATGAATCATCACCTGCAATCTGGGTCATGACTAAATCATTATCGAAATGCAGCCGCCATTCACGGCGATTGGAGCCGCCTAAAAAGAGTAAACGAACTTTTTGGGTTGTGACATCAATGTAAGGGCGAACGATACCATTGATTAATGGTGTATCACCAAATACGCCCATTGGGTCGTAATCAGCCCGATAGTCGAGTTGGTTATTCTTGTGGAAAGTTCGATCCTGCAAAATAATTGGAAATTCATCAACGCCATATTTTTTAGGGATTGGTAATTTAGCCTCATTTTTATCAGTGACTACTACTCCCATGGCTAACCCCATCCAGACTTGTGCTGCTGTAGATGGACATGGGTGGGCATGGAGCCAAGTTAAGGCAGCAGGTTGATCCACGGTAAACTCGATTTGCTTTTCTTCACCAGGGTAAACTGGAGCGTGACAACCACCATCGGTAATTGGACCTGGAACTTCCATACCGTGCCAGTGATAGGTGGTCAATTCAGGCAAGCTGTTTTTTAAAGTAACGTGAACTCGTTTCCCGCGACTAATTATCATGGTTTTACCTAATAAAGGCGCATTATAACCCCAAGTTTTAGTCTTAACACCAGGTAAAATTTGGCTTTCACCGGCGATAGATTCAAGCGTGAACCAAACATCGGTATCAGTCTCCTTATCGGGTGCAAGAACGGGTGGTACAGCCAAAGGCTGAGCTTTTACACCTTGAGGAATATGCAATTTTTTGTAATGAAAGTGGTTCTTATCAAAATCTTCATCTTCAATGAAATAATTAGTATATATTTTCTCTACCATGTTTTTTACACCATCCTTTAAACACCATTAAACTAGCATTGTTTTTATTTAATTTCAACTATTACGACTATTGTTATTTAATAAATAAGTATATTATACAGGTAACAATAAAAAATATTTTGGTGATTTGCAATCGGTTACAAACTATTGAAATATTGTTATTTTTAGTCTTGATGTAAGTACTTGCGTGAATAAATTGGCTTAGTTAAACTTAAACATAAAGAGGGTGACCAGATGTATAAAATTATCGCATGTGATTTAGATGAAACATTATTAAATGCGGATACTCATGTTTCAGAGGTGAATAGAAAAGCAATTCAAAAAGCTGTTGCTACTGGAGTCAAATTTGTACCAGCAACGGGTCGAGGTTATATTTCTGTGCAAAATACGTTAAAAGAAATCGGCCTTGAGCAAGCAGCTAATGAATATGTTATTTCATTTAACGGTGCCAGCATTACGCAAAATAAAGGTAATCAACTAATGTATTTTAATGGGCTACCTTATGAATTTGCAGCTGAGTTATATCAATATGGAGTCGAACTAGATATTGCTATGCATGTATATACTCAACAGATGGTATACACATATCATATTGATGATGATGAGCGAGCCTACATGACAGGTCGGCATCAATTTAAAGAAATTGAAAATAAAGATTTATCATTTTTGGCAGGTCAAAAAATTGCCAAAGTACTCTATGAAAGTCTAGATGATAATTATTTACATCGAATCGCGGCTGAATTGGGACCGATCAAACAAGAATTAGATATTTCTTATTCATCTAATCGCTATTTAGAGTTTAACCGCAAGGGTGTCAATAAAGGTGCAGGACTGATTAAATTAGCTGAGCAACTTAAGGTGCCAATTGAAGAAACAATTGCTATTGGTGATAATTTCAATGACTTATCAATGATTCAGGCTGCTGGCGTAGGAGTTGGTGTAGCCAATGTTAATCCTGCTATGAAAGAGCAGTGCGATTACATCACGCAAGCTGATAATAATCATGGTGCAGTGGCAGAAGTGATTGATCATTTTATTTTTAATAATTGAAATAAAAATAAAAAAATAATTGACAGATTAAAAATACATGATATTATTGTTTACAACAAATAAAGAAAAACAAATAAGCTTTGATAAGGAAAGTAACTTAAGAAATGATTTACAGAGAGTCTTCGGTTGGTGGAAGAAGATAATGATGAATTAAGTGAAAATCACCTTTGAGCTGAAAGTGCGATATTAGCATCTTCAGGGTCCGCCCTCTATAGCGGCGACGTATCGCTGATTCTAATTGAATTAGCCGCACGTGCATGAGGTAGAATTTTAGTGAGTATTATTCTACGAATAAATAGGTGGTACCGCGTTGAAGACGCCCTATTAGATCAATTGATCTAATAGGGCGTTTTTTTATTATCATAAGCTTGTTGTCAATTTTTTGACTTATGGGAGAGATAAAAATGAGAAAAACATTGAAGCAATTATTTGGCACGACTGTAGTAGCACTTTTAGGAGTAAGTACTTTATCTGCATGTTCATCAAGCAAGTCAGGTGCTAAAGTACCTAAGCAAGAATTGAACTGGATGACTACCTCAGAAATCCAAACTATGGATCCTTCAAAGATGGTAGATACAACTGGTAGTGAACAAGCATCTAATGTTTTTGAAGGGCTCAATAGGCTGAATAAAGCGGGTAAAGTTGTATCCGGTGTAGCTACTAAAACTAACCAGAGTAAAGATGGTTTGACCTGGACCTTTACTTTAAGAAAGAATGCTAAGTGGTCTAATGGTGATCCAGTGACCGCTGAAGATTTTGTTTATTCTTTAAGACGGACACTTGATCCTAAGACACAATCACAACAGCAAAATGAATGGTCAAATGTAGTTAATGCAGATGATGTTTTAGCTGGGAAAAAAGCCCCATCGACTTTAGGTGTCGAAACTAAGGGAAAATATGAATTGGTAGTTCACCTGAAACATCCCATACCGTATTTTAAAGCTTTGTCAGTTGGTTGGAATCCGCAAAATAAACGTGTAGTTGAAAAATTAGGCAAAAAATATGGGACTGCATCTAAGTATATGGTCTACAATGGTCCATTTGTTCAAAAAGGTTGGACTGGTTCAAGTCTTAACTGGAAGCTAGAAAAGAATAATCAATATTGGGATAAAGATAAAGTTAAATTGCAGACGGTTAATTACAGCGTACAAAAGACGCCTTCAACTGATTACAATCTGTATCAGGCTAACAAATTAGATGGTGCCTATCTTGATGTTCAAGCTTCAAAGAGACTAAAGGGTCAGTCTGGCTATACAGTCTATAAGCTAGACAGAACTGAATACTTGACTTTCAATGTATCCAAGCATCCAGAACTAGCTAATGTCGATTTTAGAAGAGCTGTTTCAATGGCACTTAACCGAGCTCAATTGGCTAAAACTGTTGGTGGTGCTAATACTGTAGCTCGAACTTTTGCTGGACCAAATGAATATGTTGATGGTAAGAATTTTGACCAGTATGTTGAAAGCAAAAATCCAGCTAATAAGTATATGAATTATAACCCTGCAGGCGCTAAGAAACTTTATGATAAAGCGTTAAAAGAATTGGGTAAGAATAAGCTATCCTTTACCCTAATGGGTGACGATGATGATGTTTCTAAAAAGGTTTTAGAGTTTGTGCAAAGCCAATTAGAAGATACCTTTAGCAAAAAAGTTGATGTAACTGTTAGAAGCATGCCGAAGACTACTAGAGTTAAGAAAATGCTCAATGGTGATTTCGAGGCAGTCTTTACTGGTTTGACTTCGGGCTATTTAGATCCTAACTCACAATTGCATACAATGATGACAGGACAAAGTTATAACTTCGGTAAATGGTCTAACAAAGATTTTGACAAGTATATGAATAATTCAGATAAGGAATTAAATCCTGCTAAGCGATTAGAAGATTTATATAATGCAGAACGTGTTTTAACTGATCAACAAGGATTAACGCCATTATTCCATGATGGTCAAGCTTGGATGGTTCGACCAAGTGTTAAAAATGTAGAATTCTTGGGTGGTAATTTCAGCTTTAAGGATGCATCTGTAAGTAATGATTAGGAGAAAAAATAATGACTAAAACAGCTTTTGTAAATTGTAATTTATTCGTTGGTAATGAAGATAATCTAGTAGATAATGCTTGGTTTGTCGTTGATGATGAAACAGGCAAATTAACTGATCAAGGTAAGGGAAAGTGTAGCGCTGACTTTGATAAAAAAGTTGATCTCAAAGGTCAGTATGTAATGAGTGGATTACTTAATTCACATGCACATATGGGACTGGACTCTGATTTAAAGAAAAAATTTCCGACTACTGAGACTTCAACTACCTATGCAGCCTTGCGTGATCTGCGTGAAGCTTTGCAAACTGGCGTGACTTATGTTCGTAGCTGTGGTGTAACATTTGATGTTGATTGTAAGCTGGCACAAATGCGGGAGCAATATCCGTTTGAAGGTCCACAAGTAATGCCTACTGGAATGGCGATGTCAATCGTTGGCGGTCATGGTGATTTTAAAGCAGGTTTAAATGGTGAAGTGAATGGTAGTCATTTGGTTAATGGACCGGAAGATATGCGTAGAGCAGTTCGAGAACAATTTGCCAAAGGCGCTAAAAATGTCAAGTTGATGGCTACCGGTGGAATTATGTCACTTGGAGATGAAGTAGATGATACTGAGCTTTCGCTTGAAGAAATGAAGATGGCAGTAGAAGAAGCTCATTCCAAGCATATGACGGTTTGTGCTCACGCTGAGGGACGACTTGGTATTCATTATGCGGTCGTTGCAGGAGTTGACTCAGTAGAACATGGTTTTTATTTAGATGATAATGATTTGGCTTTGATGAAAAAACAAGGTACATTTTTGTCACCAACATTGACTGCAGGCCGGACAATTGTCGTTCATGGAAAAGATGTTGTACCGGAATTCTCATACCGCAAGATGTGTGCAGTTGTTGATGACTTTTATAATCATGTTGGACATGCAATTAAGGAAGGGGTGAAATTAGCAATGGGTACCGATGCAGGAACATACTTCAATCGCTTTTCTGATACGCCAAATGAATTGGTGGAATTAGTTAGAGCAGGGGCCACAAATTATCAAGCTTTAAGAGCAGGGGGCTTGGGTAGTGCTGAATTGCTTAAGGTTGATCAAGAATATGGTTCACTTGAAGTGGGTAAATATGCGGATTTCTTAGTTTTACGAGAAAATCCACTAGAAAATGTTGCTGCAGTTGGTCAAAAAGATAAACAAGTTTACCAACATGGTTTACGTAAATTCTAAATATTTTTTATTACAAATAAAGCATCCCTGTGAGATTTTCTTGGGGGATGCTTTATTTTGAAGACTAAATTTAAAATAAATTATTTTCCTGAAGCTAAGGAAACGAATTAACTTTTGTTGATAAAGGCTTAAACAGAATAAGAACTCTAGGCATGCAAGCTGGTCAGCCATTACATGGAAATTTGGCGGGATGTCGTAAGCTTAAGAATCGAAAAATGGATCTTAGAATAGTTTTTACTCCGGATAAAGATCATAAAGATTATTGCTATTGGAAAGCGAAGAAGAGATAAAGTCTATAAAGATGCAGAAAGGCGACTCTATAATTAGTTTTGCTTTAATTTTAAAATAACACTTCAATCAAAAAAGGCGAGTGCTCGCTCGCCTTTTTATTTTTATAAAAATATTTTTTAGTTAAAAATTAGCTTTTTTAACATAAGTATTCTTAGAAATACGGTAGAAATTCTTACCGTGTAATTTAATTGCACGACCGTAAGTGTTAACACGATGGCCCTTCTTTAGCACTTTCTTGTTAGCGCGTTTGCCGTTTTTCTTGTAAACATAAGCATTATGCTTTAAAGTTCGCTTAGTTGCTTTGGTAGCTTTAGCCTTTTTAGCTGGCTTAGCGGCATTGGTATTGCTGTCGGTCTTTTCGGTAGTGGTATCTTTTTCAGTAGTATTTGCTACTGAAAAAGATACGTCAGCTTTTTCGTTCATGGTCTTGCCCATTACGTTAAGACCGAATTCTAAGCTACCAGCACCTTCCTTGTAAGCATCAGCTGGGAAAACGTAGTCTAATGATGAACCATCTTTAGCGACATTTTCTTGTTTGCCAGCAACATCATTCAAAGTTAAGCTAGCCACCATTTTAGACATGTCTTGTCCCTTAGTCATTGGTGCTTTAGAGCCGTCAACATGGATGATTACTTCCGTAACTTTGCCATCTTTAACATTAACCTGAGCTGAGTTACCTAAGAACATAGCTGCTTCTGATGGGGTAGTGCTACCAGATTTGGTAATAGTCATGGTGATAGTTTGTAAATCACTGTTTTGAGTTGCAGTAACAGCGCTAACAGGTTGATCAGCAGCGGAAACTACACTGACAGGTGCTAAGACACTAGTACTTGCTAGTAAAGCAAGTGATGTCAAAATGATTTTAGTATCTTTTCTCATAAAAAAGTTCCTCCCACAATTTTTGGATATCGTTTACATTATTGATCAAATAAATATTATAATCAATACTTTTTACGTTATTTAATGTTCATTCAGATAGTAACAAAATAAATAAAATACCCACTTGAAACCGATTGCATAGTTATTTTAGGAAAACTATAATAGAAAAGACTAATAGTAGTATATTAATAGCAAAAAGAGGAAGATCAAAATGAGAATGAATAAAAATTTTTTCAAAATAATTGTTAGTAGTTCAGTTGCATTGACTTTAGCAACTCCTGCAATGACTTTAGCTCAAACTAGCCCAATTGTGATGGCAGCTGAACAAAGCAAGAAGACAGTGGGAATGACAGTCTACAAATATAGCAAAAATCACCGCAGCCATGCCAAGTCAATGGCTCAAGGCTTTGTAGGCAACAAAGTTAAGCTTACTATCAAGCAAAACCATGTAACTAAAATGACGATTCATGTTGATGGTCAAAATAGTCCGATGGGTAAGGGCCAGAATGTTAATAAAATTGTTAAGGCTTTGAAGATCAATGGAGTTAAGGGAAAGAAGACCAACATTTCGGCAGATAATTCGAGTTTTGACTTTGTATTCTCAGGTAAAGCCTTCAAAAATAATGGCTGGGTTAAAATGCAAGTTACCATTGATTTTGGTGGTAAGATGACTGAGCAAGCTTGGGTAAAATATGATAAGGTTAGTGGCTTAGCTACTAGTCAAAAGAAGACTAATAAAAAGCAAAAGAAAGTTAGTAAAAAGACAAACAAAAAAGTTAGTAAAAAAAGCTCACGTAATTAGTGCAGACAAAAAAATCCAAACCATTGATTATGCGGTTTACAAGGCTGATCACAGTGGCATTTCGGCAGCGAATAACTTTTATACTCACCGCGCTAAAATTGAAAAAGTAAAACATGGCTATGTTATGAATTTGAAAGTTGAAGTAAAGCACGGCATGGTAACCAAGTTTGAGCCAATTTCAATTGGAATAGGAATAATTTCTAACCGTCATTTTACTAGACAAGCTGGTAAAGATGTTTGGAGCTATCAAGTTCACTTTAATTCGCTTGATCAATTAAAGAAGCAGGTTGAAGGCAGTTTACGTTTAAGTGTGCCGATTGCTGATATCCATAACCGTTTGTTCAAGGTTTGGTTTGCTTTTGGGGTAAAAGATGTAGCTCATAATGCAGAAACCAGTGCGATTGCTTCTACCGAAAGTGCTGATTCTGTAAGCTCAGCTGATGTGAATAATGATCAAGCTGTAAACGCAAATACTAATGCTGAAAATGGAGAGAATAATTCACCAAGTACTCAGCCAGCAATTAAACAAAGCAGTGCCAATAAAAGTATCCAAGCACCTAAATCACAAACCCAACCTGTAAGTAAAGTGAAGCCAAAAAAGAAAACAATGGCAACAATTGCTGCAGTAGAATATCCATTTTTGCCTGTAATCGCAGGTTTTGCAATATTTGATGCGGCAATTATTGGTTTGGCATTTTATTTAAGAAATCGAATTTTGAAAGGAAAGAAGAAATGCAAAAATTAATTAAGCTTATTTCGTTTCCTTTCATGTTGTTAACTGGTTTATTTATCTTTACTACGGTTGTTTCTGCCCAGGAAATTAACTATCATACCTACAAATACGGTACGCATCAAACTTCGATGGCTGATGGTTATTATGCACGTCCAGCTCAAGTAACAGTGGACAGTAAGCAATATTTAGTCACGATGATTATTCGAACTAAGAAGAGCTTGAGTCCATATCCGGTTCAGGTGTTGACAATTGATGGTCAAGCACCGTTAAATGTAGTGAAAACGCGACATGGTAGTGATTATGATTATCGCTATAGTTTTCGAACTAATAATTTAAAACGCGAGATTTCGAGTCAAATAAAGATTGATGTGCCTCATGTTTACCAAGCTACACATAATATTTCTTTTGCCTTTGATACGAGTCATTTGCCGCAATTGACTCCTAGAAAAAAGAAGCAGGTTGCAGGATCACGTCCAGTTAATAGAACTAATTCTAATCAAGCTAAAAAAGTTGTGCATTCTAACCCTAAGATAGTTACCGCTCAAAATAAGCAAGCAGCTCAGGCTAGTCGACAAATTGCCCAAAATGCTCGCAATCAACGCGATAATCAGCGTCATCAACGTTTGTTTTATTACGTGATTTTAGGCGGTATTCTTAGTGCAATTGTTTTAATTGGCATTGCAGCTTTAATGGTTGTGAATGCTAAGGAAAGAAAAAAATAAATGAAAAAACGTAAAGGATTAATCATTGGTTTAATCATATTTTTACTGGTGATAATCGGAGTGGCAATTGGGGCCAAACGATTTATTGACCAAAAAGTGGCCGATAATCAAAAAATTGTTGCCACTAGTGCCGCGATCACCGAAATTTTTGCCAAGTTAGATATGAATCTGGCAGGTGTGCCTAATACACAAGCTAAATTGCCAGTACGTTATCAAAAGGTTGCTAAAATTGGCAGTCCCATGAAGCCAAGTATTGAAAAAATTGCCTCATTGAATCCTACACGGGTTTATGCAGTTTCAACTTTAAAAGATCAATATGATCAGTCTTTTAAAGAGCAGGGTGTTAAAGTGACCTATTTGAAGCTAGATTCAGTAGCTCAACTAGAAAATACCTTAAGTTCATTAGGCAAGCGATATTACCGGCAAAAGCAAGCTAATGATCAGATTAATTTGATCAATCAGGCTGTTCAAAAGGCCAAGGCTCGAATCCATGGTCGTAAGCCGCGTGTATTAATTCTCATGGGATTACCGGGTGCCAACTATATGATTTTGACTAATCGTTCCTATTTGGGCGATTTGGTTAAAATTGCTGGCGGTGAAAATGTTTATCACTCAGCTAGTCAGATTTATCTATCACCAAGCAATGATTCGTTAGCTACCAAGAATCCTGATGTCATTTTACGATTAGAACATGCCTTACCGAAGGTGACTTTGCCGCAATTTAAGCAGGAGTTTAAAAAGAATTCGGTTTGGAAGTCAATGAAAGCTGTAAAGACAGGTCGAGTTTATGATTTGCAGCAGCCTGACTTTAATGCATCAGCCAATATGAATGTGCCACAAGCTTTGGCTAAATTAAGCAAGTGGCTGTACCCTGGAAAGTGATTTTAAATGAGGAAAAAGGTAATTTGGATCAATTTAATCTTAACCATTTTATTAATCGGTACGATATATTTTGCTTTAATTCACGGGGCCAGTGATTTTTCACTCCAAAAGATGACTAATAGTCAATTGAATATCATGTTTAATATCCGTCTTCCGCGAATTATTTCAGCACTAGTAGCAGGGGCAGCTCTCTCTGTTAGTGGTGCTTTTTTTCAGGCGACTTTGCGTAATCCGATTGCAGAGCCTGGAATTATGGGAATTTCTAGTGCCGCGAGTTTGTTTCAATTGTTAGCAGCGATAATTTTACCGGGAATTTTTGTGGGTAAAATAGTTTTTTCAATTATTGGTGGATTAGGAGCATTTGCGTTGCTGTTGCTTTTTCAAAAAAGGATGACGCCTTACCAGCTAATTATTATTGGGGTAGCGCTAAATGCAGTTTTTACGGGGATGCAAGATGTTTTTACCAATAATCAAAACGGCGGTACTTCACTTGCGACCAGCAGTTGGAGCTCAACTATGTATTTGTTAATTATTGGCGTCATTGGCTTAATTTTGGCAATTGTTTTTATGAACTGGGCTAATTATTTGAAAGTTAATGATGAAGAATTAACGTCACTCGGCGTATCACCTCAGACATTACGCATAGTTTTGATGTTGATTGCAGTACTTCTAGCAGCTACTGCAACGGCCTGTATTGGTGTTCTGGCCTTTATTGGGATTATTGTGCCGCAGATTGCTCGTTTAATTCTGGGCTATGATTATCAAAGAATTGTGTCATTTTCAATGTTTGCTGGTGCTTGGTTTTTATTATTTGTTGACACTATTGGCCGTGTCATTATCGCACCAAATGAGATTGCAGCAAATGTGATTTTGGCAATTATCGGCGGTCCGTTTATGATTTTGATTTTATGGCGGAGGCAAAAAAATGCTTGAATTAAAGCAAGTTAGTTTTTCTTATGGCGCCAAGCAATTATTTGATAATTTCTCGTTAGCCTTGCAAGAGCATCAAATCACGACTTTAATTGGCCCCAATGGTTCTGGAAAGTCGACTTTGTTTCGGCTACTTACACGCGCAATCAAGCCCTCAGCCGGGGAAATTGTGCTAGACCGACAAGATATTTGGCAACTGCCAGTTAAGGATTTTGCTAAAAAAGTAGCGATTGTTCACCAGCAAAATCAGCTCTATGATCAAATGAAAGTGATCGAGCTAATAAAAATGGGCCGACTACCATATCATTCCTTGTTAGGAGATGAAGAAGATGACAATGCCCAGCTTCAAGCAATTATGCAGGAATTGGAAATTGGTGACTTAGCAGATAAGTACATGGCCCAATTGTCTGGCGGTCAGCAGCAACGTGTCTGGCTAGCAACAGCCTTGGCGCAAAAGCCAGAGTATCTTTTTTTAGATGAGCCAACTACATATTTAGATTTACATTTTCAGTATCGTTTTTTGGATTTAGTAAAAAAGCTCAATCGAGAGCAGAATTTAACAATTTGTATGATTTTGCATGATTTGAATCAAGCATTGCAGTACAGTGACCAAGTGATTTTGCTTAATCATGGACAAATTCAAAAACAAGGCAATCCAGAAGAGGTAATTACTGAAGCACTAATTGAAAAAAATTTTGGAATAAAGTGTCAGATTGCTGAGACTCAGCAAGGGAAGTACTTGTTAATGTCAGGTACTGAGGCAAAATAAAAAACCGCGATTAATTCACGGTTTTTTAGTAATAACAACTATTACTTGTTAACTTCATCCTTGAAGCTCTTACCTGGCTTGAATGCTGGAACGTTTGATGCAGCAATTTCAATTTCCTTACCAGTTTGTGGGTTACGACCCTTACGAGCAGCACGGTGACGAAGTTCAAAAGCACCAAAGCCAACTAATTGTACCTTGTTGCCTTCAGCAACATTGCTCTTAACAACGTCGATGTAAGCGTCCAAAATAGTGTTAATGTCTGTCTTAGTAGCATCAGTCTTTGCAGCGATTTGATCTACTAATTGTTTCTTAGAAATAGTTTCCATGAAAAATACCTCTTTTAATATAAACTACGTTTACTTATTTTAACAGTAATCCGCGTATTTACAAGGGAAAACGGCCTCTTTGAAGAAATTTTTTAAAAAAGAAAGAAATTCTATGTATTAGAAGCAAAAAGTATTTTGTTCGCTACCAAAATTAGGAATGAATAATAAATATTTAGTATTAAGAGGTTATTTTTGTCGTTTTCTGTACAAAGTTTTTAAAAAATATTGAAAGCGATATATAATGCAAACAGCCTTATTTAAAACTATACAAAATAGTGGGTCGTTGACAGTTAAAAAATCAATAATATAATTTGCATTACAAATAATATGATATTAGAACTATTTGCAAATCAAAATAAAAAGATGAAGTTAATGGTTTTAAATTCAACTCAAATTAGACAATTAACCGGTCATAAAGCTCCTTTGAATTTATTGGATCGAGTAGATCGGATTGTTCTTGAAAAGAAGATTGTTGGTATTAAGAATGTCAGCTCAAATGAAATATATTTTCAAGGTCATTTCCCTGCTAATCCAGTAATGCCTGGCGTTTTAATTATTGAAACGTGTATGGAGGCCGCACAAGTTTTATTTAAAGATAAAGGACAAATAAAGTTTAAGCAGATTAGAAAAGCACGATTTCGACAAATGGTTAGGCCAGGGGATCAGTTAGTGATCGAAGTTGATAGGAAAGATATGAGC
This sequence comes from uncultured Lactobacillus sp., assembly GCF_947367125.1. Taxonomy (GTDB): domain Bacteria; phylum Bacillota; class Bacilli; order Lactobacillales; family Lactobacillaceae; genus Lactobacillus. Next base: position 21,876 of record NZ_CANBCQ010000016.1, on the reverse strand, counting down.
GATTTAAGCTGTGAGACAAAGGCTCTTTTGAATAATACGGAAAGAGATTTTAGTTATGGGTGTAGCTAATAATCGTTCTATTGCCTGGGGGTGTGCCCAAGCAATGGAAGAACAAGGTGTAGAAATTATTTATACTTATCAAAATGAACGTTTGCAAAAATTTATTTCCAAATTGGTTAGTGATGAAGACCATATAATTGAATGTGACGTTGCTAGTGATGAGAGTATTGATCACGCTTTTTCGTTAATTGAGGAACGTTTTGGCAAAATTGACGGCATCGTTCATGCAATTGCCCTTGCTAAAAAGGAAGAATTGGGTGGTTCAATTTTGAATTCCACCCGTGACGGTTTTAATCAAGCCCTCGATGTTTCGGCCTATTCATTTTTAGCCGTTGCTAAGGCGGAGGTTAAAATTTTAAATAATCCAGCTAGCTTAGTTACACTAACTTATATGGGCTCTGACCGTGCTTTGCCTAACTACAATACAATGGGGATTGCTAAGGCTGCGCTTGAGTCGGCAATGCGCTATTTAGCTCGTGATTTGGGACCAAAAGAAATTCGCGTTAATGCAATCTCAGCTGGTGCGATGCGGACTTTAGCTGTTTCAGGGATCCAAGGTCATGCGGATTTACTTAAAATTTCACAAAGTGAAACCGTTGATGGCGTTAATGTTACACAAAAAGAAGTCGGCAATATCTGTGCCTTTTTGATGAGTGATCTAGCTAGTGGCGTAACTGGCGATGTGATTTTTGTTGATAAAGATGTACATTTACGCTAATGAAAACTTTTGCTTATCAAGAAGTTGCTTCGACTCAAGATTTGGCTAAAGATTATCTGAATCAAGCTAATACTGAAATAGCGCTAATAACTGCTAAAAAGCAAACTGCAGCTTATGGTAAAAGAGGTAGGTCTTTTTATTCACCAGCAAATACTGGAATCTATCTTAGTTTAGCTTTTCCAGATTTTACTTTAAGCAAAGAGAAGGGGCTTACTTACATTAACAATAGGCGTTGAGATTGTTAATGTACTTAAGTCATTTTTTGCTAAACACGATTTTCGCTTAAAATGGGTGAACGATATTTATTTGAATATTAATACGTAAAATTTTCCAGAAAATTTGAAAAAGAAAGCGGGAAGTGTTGACTCAGATGAATTTGATCGTCAGAATTTAACTTTTAAGTTGGCTCAAGCAATAATTAAAGCAAGCAAAAACTATGAAACAGAAGATATTTTGCCAGAATATCGCTCTTTATTTAATATTTTGAATAGAGAAGTTGCTTTAAAAGTGGGTAATAAGCAGCTTATGGGTAAAGTGGTTGCAATTGATAATCTAGGCAGATTAGTTATAGCACAAGGAGAAAAACAACTTAGCTTTAGTAGCGGTGAGGTTACTAAGGTGTATCAGTTAAAAACATATTCAGTAGTGCAATTTGTATGGAATAATGTTAAAATAATTGCCATAAATCATTCTACCGAACACGTTTCATAATATAAAACGTGAAAAAGGGATTAGGAAAGGCAGGTATGGTTATGAATTTACTAACTTATAAGGGGTATTACGGCAGTATTGAAACGGAAGACGACATGTTTTTTGGCGAAGTCTTAGGTTTAAATGATACTTTTATTCCATATGAAGGCAGTTCTATGGCGGAAGCGAAGCAAGACTTTAGAAACGAAATTGATGATTATCTTAAAACGTGTCAAGATAATCATGAAAAGCCAGAACTTCCTGACAAGCCTGCAGTTGAATTAGCATGGCGTAAAAAGCAAATGATATCATTGGATTTTTTTGAATAAAAATAAAGCTTGAAACTTTTACAAATTGTAGAAGCTTCAAGCTTTTTTGTAACTATTCAGAAAATAATTTAGCGGTCTTCGTGGTTAGTGAAGTAACGGTAATCTTTACTCTTGTCAAACAAGACAGCACGAGCATTTTCACCGTTAGAGATTGAGAAGATAGCGTCAGGATACTTATTCTTAACTTCATCTTCTACTAAGCCTCTGAGCATTTCATTGTTAGCTAAAACTGAACCAGTTAAAGCGATCTTCATTGGCTTAGGATCTTCGTAACGGTCAAGACCAATAATAATGTCACGAGCTAAAAGATGAGCTTGTTCCTTGATAACCTTGATGGCGTCATCGCTACCTTCGTCTGCAAGGCGAGCAACGTGAACGGCCATTCCAGCAACTTCTGGATTAGACATCTTGTAGAACTTAGCATTACATTCATCCATGTGTTCAACGTTAAATAATTTGGTGAACATTTGAATTAAGGCATTATCTTCGCGTTTGTCCCAACTGAGAAGGGCAGATTGCATAGCTGAACGAGCAATTGCGTAGCCTGAGCCTTCATCACCTAAGATGTTACCGTAACCACCAACAGCGATTAAGTGGCCGTTTTGTAAACCATTATAAACTGAACCGGTACCAGCAATAACTAAAGCACCGTCGTCACCTTCAAGACCAGCATAAAGTGCTAAAAGTGAGTCAGTAATTGCACGAGTAGGTAAGTTGTTAATTCTTGATGAAATAGTTGCAGCAACTTCTGGAGCATTACCAATAACTGAAAGACCAGCAATACCAACAAGAACGCGCATGCAGTCACCATCAACCTTGTCAATTAATTCATTGATAGTGTCAGAAATATTCTTGATGCCGCCTTCGTAGTCGGCGTTAATTTGGCCTGGGCCGCCTTCTGCACGACTAATTTCCTTGCCAGTTTCGTCATATGCGATTGCAGTTGAGTGAGTACCACCTGCATCAACACCAATTTGGTATTTAAGAGCCATGTTGTAAATCTTCTTTCTATTATTAATTTATCCGAATGATAACGTATACATTGTATTATATTTTCATATGCTAGGTCTAGTAAAAATTTCACTGTTAGCGTTAACACCGGCTTCTTTTTCTAATTATCAGCAAAATTATTAAGCTGATCAGGCTAATCAGCAAGCCAAAGATAAAAATCCATGGAATGTAGATTAAGGTGAGTTGATGGTGACCTGACTTTAAGTTAAAGTTCAAGAAAGTATTCATGAATAATATTTTGTTTTTAGGAATAATTTTTCCATTATCTAAAATAAGCCAGTTAAAGTTATTAGGAATTGTTGAAGCTAGTGTCATCTTTTTTGTTGTAGTAAAAGGTTGGGACTTAATAGTTAAAGCAGAACTTTGATTAAACTTAGGCTGTTTTTGCTTAAAAGCGTGCATAATCTGTTCAAGTTTACTAATATTCAAGCGCCATAAATGTACATCATTAAGGTCAAGTTGATCTTTTTTTAGTTCCATCGTAACCTGCAGGCGTTGACCACGTTGACGACTGCCCAAATTGATTAAACGGGTATTGGGATCGCGGACTGCTAGGTTGATATTAGTACCATTAACGGTCATTGAGGCTGTACCGTCATCAATTTCACCGGGCAATTCAAGATAGTAAGAATCATCTGTCGTTGGTCTAAAGTTGAAAATGATTCGTGCAATTTTGTTTCCATTTTTGCGGTGATATTGCAATTGATTATTCTTCAAGTTAACGATATTAATTAACCTAGCTTGAGGCCATTTAACTTGGTGAAAGAGTTGTACTTTTGAATTAGTAACTGCTTGGAAAAATTTGATTTGATTACCTGTAATATTTGAAGGATCAAAAATTACCTTTTTGACTTTATTTGGTGTTAAAAACAATAGTGGCAAGGCAGAATTATTCTTCATTAAATATACCTGCTCAAAATGTTTTTGTAGGTAATAATCGCCAGCATCAATGCGATGATTAGGATTATCGTATTTCATTTGCTTGCCACTTTTAAGCGGCGTGATTTCATCATTAGGTAAAAGATAATATTTAATGCCAAGCAGATCATCCGTTACAGGAGTGCCGCCAAAGTTAGTGTAGGAATTGCTATTATTTAAAAAGCCTAGATTATTCATTAGTTTGAGCACATTTTGATCAGAAATTGAATTAAAGTTACTCAGGCCATAATAGCTACTACTAAAGGGATCATCATCAGAACGATAAAAAGTTTTTTCTGTACGGTAAAAGCCCGAATCGTGTTGATTTTCATATGCTACTGCTTGACTGGTATTGGCAGTAAAATTCTGATAATCGCTATTTTTTTGGTAGGTTAAATTACCTAAAGATAAAACTAGGTTAACGATTAATTCTAGTTCAATTACTAAATAGAAAAATGGTGCCGCAAAGCTATGTTGGCGGTAAATGAAGCCGGTAAATAAGATGCCCAGCGTTAAAAAAGCACCAGTTGCAATTTGAGCATCTTCATTTAAAAAATCAAAGTTCTTTGCATTAAGGACTAAATAAGTGATTAGGCCTAAAGCTAAGAGAGTTAAAATCCCCGTTTGCCAGTAAGCAATCTGCTCATTTTGCTTGAGAGCAATAACCCCCAGATTAAGCATTAAAAAGATCAACACAAAGCTAAAGCGGCCAGGATACCAAACGGGGAATTGACCTAAGTGCCATAATAAAACTAATGGAGTCCAAAACAGGGAAGCAATTAGGAAAATAAGCAAGATGCCATTAGCTAATTTTTGTTGCCAGGCAATTTTTTTACTTAAGAAATATAAGATTGCCAGCAATAAAAATGGCATAGTTAAGTAAATATTAGGCATCCCTGTTTGCATTTCATGGAAATTATAAGCTCCCGGGGCTAACTTAGCTAATTGGTCAACTGGTGGGAATTGCCAGCCTAGACTCCAATTAGCAGCTGTAGTTGCTTTGCCTTGCAACATCTCAACCAAAACAGGAAAAAGCATAAAAGCATCTAAAAAGGAAGCTAAAATGCTTTTTCCTAAATAAATCCCGATAAATTGCCAACGATCTTGCTTGTTAGTGAAAAACAATTTATTCAAAAAATAAAGCAAACCAAAGGCCAAGGTCATAAAACCAGTGTAAAAATTGGTAAACCAGAGTAGGAAGGTGATCAAGATTAATTGATTTTTTTGCTTGGCTAATAAACGATCAATTGCGCTAATTAATAGAGGAAGCAAAATTACAGAGTCGAGCCACATTAAATTGTAATGATTACCAATCACATAACCAGAAAGTGCATAAGCAGAACTAGCTGCTAAAGCGTAAAAAGGATTAATGATCTTTTGCTGCCAATAATAGTAAGCTGCTAGTCCTGCTGCACCGATTTTTAGGGCAATAATAAGCAAAATTGCTTGCGGTAAAAAACTCTGCGGGAATAAAAATAATAGTAGATTAAAGGGACTGCAGAGATAATAGGCATCAGTTGCCAGCATTGAACCGCCTAAACCGTTTGAAAAAGAATAAATCAGGCGCAATGGATGGGTAAACAAATTACGCTGAAAGAAAGCTAGAAAATCCACGTATTGCTGGCCTAAATCAACAGTCAGCACGCCATTTTTAGTGTAGAAAAAATAGCTTAAAAAAATTATGGTTGGTAGTAAGAAACTAAGCCAGTAAAAGATATTTTTGCGGTTAATTGTGATACGGTTTGAATTAAGAAATTTTATCATCATTAAAAAAGATATAAGCTCCCTTATGAATTGTAGAATTGATGTTTACTTTTTGTTAAAATACATCTAGTTTTAGTAAAGGTGATTTACGTGAATTATTTTAGAAAAAATAGTGGGACTGGTTCTAATAAACAGTCCTCAACTCCAATTAGAATGCGAATCATCCTAGGAGTAATTTTAGTTCTATTTGCCATGTTAATTGGGCAATTGGCTTATTTGCAACTAGTTTATGGTTCACGTTTTAAGGCAGAAGTTCAAAAAACTGATTCAACTGTTGTGTCGCATCAAGTACCGCGTGGGGTCATGTATGATGCTAAAGGTCGTGTTTTGGTAGGGAATAAGGCAACTAATGCCATCACTTATACCAAGAGCGCTTCAACGACAACAGAAGATATCTATAAGATTTCAAATGCCTTGAGTAATTATATCAAGATTAGCGATGAAAAGCCGACAAAGCAAATGGTGGCAGATTATTATTTAGCTGATGAGAATAATAATACCAAGGTTTCAGCTGCGTTGCCTAAGTCGGCTAAAATAGATGCTGATGGCAATAAGAAGACTAACTCAGAAGTCTATCAGGCGGAATTGGCTTATGTGGAAAAAATGAATCCTACATTGACCACTAAGCAAAAGACCGCAGCTTTAATTTTTAATAAGATTTCAGGAGCTTACACTCTGTCGACGATTTATATTAAAAATAAGGGTTTAACTGATCGAGAAATTGCTCAAGTAGGTGAACACTTGTCAGAATTACCCGGTGTAGGGATCGGAACAGACTGGCAAAGATCATATCCTAATGGTTCTTCGATTCAAAGTATTATTGGTTCTGTTTCAACTGAAAAGTCAGGTTTACCTAGCGATAGTTTGCAGTACTACTTAAGAAATGGTTACTCACGTAACGATCGTGTAGGTACTTCTTACCTTGAAAAAGAATATGAACCACTTTTGAAGGGGACCAAGTCTACTAATCAGGTAGTTACTAAATCTAACGGTAATATTCAACAGACTAAGACTGTTTATAATGGTCAAGCTGGTGCCAGCTTAATGTTGACGATTGATGCTCAATATCAAAAGCAGGTCCAAGCTGCTTTGAAACGAGTTTATAGCTCAGCTGTTGGTAATGGTGCTGCTAGATATTCTAATGGTGCTTATGCAGTAGCAATGAATCCGCAAACTGGTGCTCTGTTAGCTGTAGCTGGAATTAACCGTAATACCAATACTGGTAAGACAACTGATAACGCCTTAGGTGTAATTAACCAATCATTTGTTATGGGGTCAGTTGTAAAGGGCGCTACTGTTGGTGGTGGTTTGATTAACAAGGTTATTACCCCAGACAATAATACTTTGCCTGATACACCAATTTATTTACCAGGTTCACCAGTTAAGAAATCCGTTTACCCAGTTGGCACTTTTAGTTCACTTGATGCAGAAACTGCCTTGGAAGTTTCAAGTAACATTTACATGATGCACTTAGCAATGAAGTGGGTTAAGGCAAGTTATGTACCTAAGAGCTACATTCACATGCCAAATGATGCCTTTAACATTTTGCGGCGTAATTTTGCCATGTTTGGTTTAGGACAAAAGACCGGTGTTGACCTTCCTGGTGAAGTATCAGGGATTGAAGGTAAATCATTTAATGATAAAGGCAATATCCTTTCCGGTTCTGTTCTTGACTTGGCTTATGGTAACTATGATGCCTATACACCAATTCAATTAGTTCAGTATGTATCAACCATTGCCAATGGTGGTAAGAGATTGCAGCCATATATTGTCCAATCAGTTGGTAAGACCAGCAAGGATGGCAAGAAGGTTTACATCAATTACAATAAAAAACCAAATGTGCAACAGGTAATTCCTTGGACTTTGGCTGAATTAAATGTGGTTAAGCAAGGTTTCTACCGCGTTGTTCACGGAACAAACGGCTGGGGAACTGCTCACCCATTGAAGAATGTTAAACCATCAATTTCTGGTAAGACTGGTACGGCGCAGACTTTCTACTATGATGCTGAACATCCTAATAGAAAGCATAACATTGAGTTAATCAACGCAACCTTTATTGGCTATGCGCCATCTAACAATCCAAAATTAGCGATCGCGGTTGTCTTCCCAGGACTTGATCCTGATGGTGAAGGAACTTATACTTTACAAGTTGCTAAAGCAATGGTTCAAGATTATTTCAAGCTTCATTCAACAAAATAAAGAATAATACTGGTCAAATAGCTTGAAAAATGCTATTCTAGTACAGTCAGAATAAAAGTGTAGGTGGTGAAAAAAATGGCAGATAACATCATTTTAGAATGCACCGAATGTGGCGATAGAAGTTACTTATCTAAGAAGAACAAGCGTAAGCATCCGGAACGTTTATCTTTAAAGAAGTATTGCCCAGTTGAAAGACGCGCAACACTTCACCGTGAAACTAAGTAATAAACCAAGATAGCAGGTTACGTGCCTGCTATTTTTTGTTTTTTAGGCAAAAAAATGAAGAAATCAGAATTAAGAAGAGAACAAATTAATAAGTTAAAAGAATTTGCAGAGACTGAAGAAAAGAAAGCAGAAGATACTGTTTTATTAGAAAAACTAATGGCGACTGATTTAATTAAAGAAAGTCAAAGAATTGGTGTAACTGCCTCATTGCCACTAGAAGTAGATACTTCAGAATTAATTGCTCGCTTGTGGGATATGGGGAAGGATGTTTATTTGGCAAAAGCCAGAAATGACCAAGCTCATACTTTAGATTTTTTGCGCTACACTTATATGAGTAAATTGGTCAAGTCTAAATTTGGCATTGAAGAAGTTGCCGATGAAGCTGCTGAAATCAATAATGACTTAGATTTAATTATTGTGCCAGGTTTGGCTTTTGCTTTAGATTCGCACATTAGAGTCGGCTTTGGCGGCGGTTATTATGATCGTTTTTTAGCTAAACACACTGCTAAAACTGTCGCTTTAGCTAACAGCAAGATGCAATTTGAAACTAGTATTTGGCCGGTTGAAAAAACTGATATTCCGATTCAAACAATTGTTACTCCTGATAAAATTTATTAAAATAAGCACAATGACGAAAATAAGGGGGATTCGATGAATACTGAACGAAAGGTTAACCTCTCACAATCATTTGTGACTTTAGGAATTTTAATTGTTTTACTAGTAGTCTTTTTAGTTGAAGTATTTTTAGGTGGCTCAGAGAATACTAATGTTTTGATGAAAATGGGAGCCATGAATAACTTTGCTGTAGTAGCTGGTCATCAATGGTGGCGTTTATTTACGGCCCAGTTTTTGCATATTGGTATCATGCATTTAGTTTCCAATGCCATCATTATTTACTACATGGGGCAATACATGGAGCCACTAATGGGGCATGTGCGCTTTTTAATAACTTATCTTTTGGCCGGAATTGGTGGTAACTTGATGAGTTTAGCTTTTAGCGCAGATCGTGGACTTAGCGCAGGTGCCTCAACCGCCTTATTTGGCTTGTTTGGAGCGATGACTGCAATCGGCTTGCGGAATATTCATAATCCAATGATTGCCTTTTTAGGGCGGCAAGCCTTTGTTTTAGCCTTAATTAACTTAGCGCTGGATATTTTTGTACCAGGAATCGATATCTGGGGTCATCTTGGCGGCTTGATTGCGGGGTTTTTGTTGGCAATTATTTTAGGCGATCGAGTAATGAAGACTTACAATCCGAAGTGGCGCGTCTTGGCTGCTGCAGTGCTAATTGTTTATGTTGTTTGGACTGTTAGAACAGGAATGATAATTAATTTTTAATGAAAACTCTATATGATGTACAACAATTATTAGAAAAATACGGTATTTTAGTTCATGTGGGCAAAAGAATCTGGGACATTGAATTAATGGCCTTGGAACTTGATAACATTAAGCGCGCTGGTTTAATTGATCAACATGATTATTTGATTGCCAAGATGATTTTAAGTCGAGAGCACCGAATTGAAGTCAAAAATGAACAAAAAAAGGCGGTCAAAGACCCGAAAAATGATAGCCAGTAAATTAGTTTAGCGGTATCATAATAGATGTAAGTTTTTTAGGAAAGGGCAGATTTAGTTTATGTCGAGTTTTTTAATTGTCTTAGATTTAGTTTTATTAGTTATCATTTTAGTCATGGTTGGTTTCTGGGCTTGGAATAAGATTCAGGCAAAATCAATCGGTGGCGAATTGACTAATGAAGAATTTAAAGAAGGCATGCGTAAGGCACAAATTATTGATCTGCGTGAAAAAGAACCGTTTAAACGCAAGCATATTGATGGCGCTCGTAACTTGCCATATACCATGCTTAAGTATCAATATACTGAGCTTAGAAGCGACTTGCCAGTTTATCTTTACTCAGATTCAAAGACCATTACCCTGAGAGCTGCCCGTTTTTTGAAGAAAAAGGGTTTTGTTTCTATCCATTGGCTTAAAGATGGCTTTGAAGCTTGGGATGGTCGAACTAAGAAGTCAAAATATTAGATTAAAAAGACGCATTTGGAGAAGTAACTCTAATGCGCTCTTTTTTTGTATCAAAACGAAGAAAAGAAAGGTGATGGGATGCAGAAAGTACTAGCAATTGTAGGACCAACAGCAATTGGAAAAACTGATTTAGCAATTGATTTGGCTAAAAAATTGAATGGCGAGATTGTCTCCGGCGATTCTATGCAAGTTTACCAAGAAGTAGCGATCGGCACGGCTAAGGCAACTGCCCAAGAGCAAGCTCAAGTGAAACATTACTTGGTTGATACGCAATCTGTGTTTGATGAATATTCCGTTAAAAACTTTGTCGATCAAGCAACTCAAGCAATTGCGGCAATTAGTCAAAAAGGTAAATTGCCAATTATTGCTGGTGGGACCGGCTTTTATGTTAATGCCTTGTTAAATAAAATGCAGCTAGGTGAAAAAACACCTGAAGAGCGAAGCGTTTCGCAGAAATGGGAAAACTATTTAAAAGAAAATGGCGCTCAAAAACTGTGGCGAGTTTTAAATGAGCAAGATCCTCAAGCTGCCAAAAAGATACCAGTAGCTAATAGTCGCCGGACCATGCGTGCTTTAACGGTGATTGAACGCACTGGCAAAAAGTTCTCGCAGCAACAAAAACAAATTGAGCCGCGTTATGATTATTTGATTATTGGGCTAAATTCTGATCGTCAAGAGATTTATCAGCGCATTAATTTGCGGGTTGATCAGATGATGGAACATGGGATGCTCGATGAAGCAAAATTTGTCTATCAAAATAGGGCACGTGAGTATCAAGTACTGCAGGCGATTGCTTATAAGGAATTTTTCCCTTATTTTGAAGGTCAAGAAACGCTAGAACAGTGTATTGAAGACTTAAAGACGGCTTCACGACGTTATGCAAAAAGGCAGTTGACTTATTTTAGAAATAAATTACCAGTGACTTGGTTTGATCCTTTGAATGATCCGGGTTGTGAACAGAAGATATTAGCTAAAGTTAAGGAATGGAAGAATGAATAATTTACCAGAAAAATTACAAAAAATTGTTAAAGAAGTTGATCAGCAGATCGCTCCAAAATTAGCTGAGATTGAAGATCAAATTGTTTATAATACGGCTAAAGTTTTGGCAGCTTATCAAGATCACGATGTGGCCGAAGCTGACTTAAATGGAGCTAATGGCTATGGCGATGATGATATGGGACGAGATAAGCTGGATGAGATTTATGCTCAAGTTTTTCAAACTGAAGCAGCAGTTGTCCGTCCACAGTTTGTTTCTGGAACGCATACTTTGTTTGTTGCTTTGGCTGGCAATTTAAAATATGGCGATACTTTAACTTACTTGACGGGTCAGCCATATGATACTTTGCAAAAGGTAATTGGCTTAACTGATTATAAGCGCGGTACATTGGCTGAACGCGGAATTCATTTTTCTCATGTGCCATTAACTGAAGATGGTCTGATTGATTATGATGAAGCCGAAAAGATCTTAAAGCGTGATCAACCAAAGATTGTGGCAATTCAACGCTCGCGTGGTTATTCTACGCGGAAGACTTTTACAGTTGACCAAATTAAGAAAATGATAGTCTTTGTAAAGCAAGTTAGCCCCAAGAGTATTGTATTTATTGATAATTGCTATGGTGAATTTTCTGAAAAGCATGAACCAACAGAATATGGCGCTGACCTTATGGCAGGCTCATTGATTAAGAATGCCGGTGGTGGTCTAGCTAAGACCGGTGGCTATATTGTTGGTAAAAAGGATTTGGTTGAAAATGCCAAACTTGAGTTAACTGCACCAGGTTGTACGGATGAAGGTGCTACTGTCGGAAATTTGCATGACTTTTACGAAGGATTTTTCTTAGCTCCTAACGTTACCGGAATGGCTGAAAAAGGCATGATTTTTGCGGCTGCTTTATTTGCTAAAATGGGTATGAATGTCACTCCCGCTTGGGATGAAAAGCGTAGTGATATCATTGAAACGATTATTTTTGGCAATCCTAAGCAAATGGTGAAATTTGTGCAAGAAGTGCAAAAGAATTCACCGATCGATTCTTTTGTTACTCCTGAGGCAGTACATATGGAAGGTTATGAAGACAAGATTATTATGGCTGCAGGTAATTTTATTTCTGGTTCAACCATTGAATTTTCAGCAGATGGTCCGATTAGACCACCTTACGCTGTTTATATGCAAGGTGGCTTAACCTATGCACATGACAAGGTTGCAATCATTAATGCGGTTCGTGATACTTTTTTTAACAAAAAGTAAAGTTTAAAAATAATCACTAGACCAATTTGACTTTTTTTAATTGGTCTGCTATTGTATTAGACAGTTCTAGGAGATAAAAACAAATCATAGGACCAAACCAATTTAATATATTTTTGTTTTTATAGGTGGATTAGCTATGAGTAAACAATATACAGCAGAAGAAATTAAACAAGAAGTAGAAGACAAGGACGTTAGATTTTTACGTCTATGCTTCACTGATATTAACGGTACTGAGAAGGCTGTAGAAGTACCTAGGAGCCAATTGGACAAGGTCTTGACTAACGATATTCGTTTTGACGGCTCTTCAATTGATGGTTTTGTTCGTCTTGAAGAAAGTGACATGGTTTTATACCCAGACTTCTCAACTTGGACAGTTTTACCTTGGGGTGACGAACACGGTGGCAAGATTGGTCGTTTAATTTGTTCAGTTCACACCACTGATGGTAAGCCATTTGCTGGTGATCCAAGAAACAACTTGAAGCGTGTTCTTGGTGAAATGAAGGAAGCTGGTTTTGATACTTTCGATATCGGTTTTGAAATGGAATTCCATCTTTTCAAGTTAGATGAAAATGGCAACTGGACTACCGAAGTTCCAGATCACGCTTCATACTTTGATATGACTTCAGATGATGAAGGCGCACGTTGCCGTCGTGATATCGTTGAAACTCTTGAAGGCATGGGCTTTGAAGTTGAAGCAGCTCACCATGAAGTAGGTGATGGTCAACAAGAAATCGACTTTAGATTTGATGATGCGTTGACTACTGCTGATAGATGTCAAACCTTCAAGATGGTAACGCGTGCAATTGCTAGAAAGCATGGTTTGTTTGCTACCTTTATGGCTAAGCCTGTTCAAGGTCAAGCTGGTAACGGGATGCACAACAACATGTCACTCTTTAAGAATGGCAAGAACGTCTTTTATGATAAAGATGGTGAATTCCACCTTTCAAATACTGCACTTTACTTCTTGAATGGTATTTTGGAACATGCTCGTGCAATTACTGCAATTGGCAATCCAACTGTTAACTCATATAAGCGTTTGATTCCAGGCTTCGAAGCCCCAGTTTACATTGCTTGGGCTGCTAAGAACCGTTCACCACTTGTACGTATTCCAAGTGCTGGTGAAATCAATACTCGTTTGGAAATGCGTTCAGCTGATCCAACTGCTAACCCATACTTGCTTCTTGCAGCATGTTTGACTGCTGGTTTGAATGGTATTAAGGAACAAAAGATGCCAATGAAGCCAGTTGAAGAAAACATTTTTGAAATGAGTGAAGAAGAAAGAGCTGAACATGGTATCAAACCATTGCCAACTACTCTTCACAACGCAATTAAGGCATTCAAGAAGGATGATTTAATCAAGAGTTCATTAGGTGAGCACTTAATGCATAGCTTCATTGAATCCAAAGAATTGGAATGGTCCAAGTATTCACAATCAGTTTCAGAGTGGGAACGTCAACGTTACATGAACTGGTAAAAAATAGATAAGTAAATGGAAAATCTCGCGGTAAGTATTGCCACGAGATTTTTTTAAGTATATACTTTTTGAAACGTTATATAATCATAATTAGTATAATTACGATTATATTTGATAGTTTGGACAAAATCTTTACCAAAAATCAAAAATTATAAGCTTCCAGATAGCTGAAAATGCTATATAATATAGACACTAAGCATATTTTACTTCAATATCCCTAAGACGATTAGGGATATTTTTGTGTTAACTGAGAATGTATTGGAGTCGTGTAATGAGGAAAAAGATATTAGCAACTTTTTGTTTAATAGCAACGGCAGCTGGCTTAACGGCTTGCAGTCAGAAAAAGCAAACTAATCATCAAAATATGGAGAAATCTAGTGTTGCTCAAAAACAAGCTCCAACAAGGTTGATTGTCAAAGAGTTAAGTGATAAAGAAAAAGCTAGTGCGATCACGATTTATGGTGCAATGAACTATAAAGGTGCTTGGCAAACTGCCTATAAAGGCGCTGTAAAAAATCACTTGAGTATCAGTGTAAAAAACCGTACCGGGTTTAGTTGGATTAAACAAGGCAGGGGTTTTATCAATGAAGTGACAGGGAATGGCCGTGAGCATAATGCTTTTTATACAAGTAAAGGCGACACGATTTATTTTTATAATGAAAAAAGAAAGTTGGGTTCAGCTAGCTTAGAAGAAATTACATCATATTTGAATAAACGTGATCAATTTACAGTAGTGCAAAAACTAGCAGCTAATACTACCTTAGCAGCATCAGTTACCTCAAATAAATATGGCGTAAAAGGTGATGACGGTCTAGCTTTAGTGCCGGTCAAATTGCGTGGTACTTGGTACAATTACAAGGGGGAAAAGTTGACAATTACTGCTCATACGATTAATGATGAAGAAATTCATCAGATTTCTAATTCAGGTATAGCTGCTACTTCGTTAGCACAAACTAAGAAGTGGGCCAGAGCCAGAATTGAAGATATTAATGGTCTTAATTGTTATCACGTTCAGACATTGAATTCACAAGACTTTGGCTTGCTGTATTCGGTTCAAAAATCTGGTGAAAATACGGCTGTGGTAACTTATAGTGTTGCAACTGGGCATTATACGGCAACTTATTGGAAGTCTACTAAGATTGCCCAAGAACATCGCCATGCCGAATTTAGGACTTTAAACTAAATTATTTGTAAAAAATTTTAATTTAAATGATACCTAGTAAAAGTATAAGTTTGGTAAAATGAATGCGTAAAAAGTTGGCTAATAGAATTTTTTATAATATGATTAGGAAAAGGATAAAATTATTTAGAAAAGGGGAATCCTCTTGAAACGTAAATTAACTGTACTTGTTGCTCTAACAGCTGCTTTAACTTTAGCTGGATGTAGCCAAAGTACACAAGGAAATACGCAATCACAATCAGAGAAGTCTAGTCAGGTTTCTAAGAATAATTCAAGTAAGACCAATTCAGAATCAAGCAGTGAGAAAGAAAACACTGCTAAACTTTCCGCAGATAACATGGACCATAAAACTCAGGCAAGTGCGATCGCAGTTTATGCTGCACAAAAGTATGGTGATACTTGGGAAATTGCCGTTAATGCTGCTAAGAATGGTAATTTAGATGTTGCTTTTAGAACTAAGGTAGCAACTGGCATTACTTCTGATGATTCAGGTTATGTTTATGAAGTTTCTGGCACGGGCAAGAGTAGTAATGCACGTTACATGTTAAATGGTGATGGTGCACAGAAGAAGATTACTATTTTTGTTAAACAAAGAAATCTTGGTACTGTAACTTTACAGGATGTAGTTGATTATATTAATAAAAATAATGACGTTGACTTAGTGCAGAATTTAGCTAAAAATACCAAGTTAGATGCTCAACTTGAAGGTGATGGTAATACTACTAGTGCAACTAAACAAGCTGATGCTAGTGTAATTCCTTCAAGTCTACAGGGAACCTGGTATACTGCAGATACTGGTAATGGTAATATTGATACCTTGACTGTAACCGATAATAAGATTAATGATGAAGCTGGTTTTAGCATGAACGTGAAGGCAAAGAATTCAGGCTCATCTACTAGTTCAGGCTACATGAAGCAGACCACAATCAATGGAATTAAGTTTTACAGTTTCACTAATATGGGCCAAGAACCAGGTCAAGGTAGTACATACTTAGCACCACATACTGAAAATGGACAAAGCGTAATTGTTTCTGCTAACTCTAAAGGAACAACTAATGCGGTTTACTGGAAGAGTGAAGCTTTGGCTAAGAAGAATTCTAATAAGCAATTTAGTGATTTGCAATATTAAAAATTAATAGAAGATCAGATTAGACGATATCACTGAGATATCGTCTTTTTTGTTGTGAAGACGTTTTTATTAAACTTTTACTTACGAAGAAAAATTTTTTCTGTTAAAGTAATCAACGTTGCAGAAAAAAGGAGGAAAATTTAATGGATAATACTCAAAGTGGAATGAAAGCCCGGATCGATGTTAAGCGGCCTTGGCTTGCAATCTTGCCATTAATGCTCGGAGCATTTGTAGGGATGTTTAGTGAAACTTCATTGAACATTGCCTTACCACAATTGATGAAGGCTCTTCAAGTTGGTCAGTCTTCAATTCAATGGCTGGTTACTGGCTACATGCTGGTAATCGGTATTGTCCTGCCACTTTCAAGTTTGTTGACTAAGTGGTTTACGACCAAAAAGTTAGTTCTGTTTGGCCTTGGCGCCTTTATTATCGGTTCACTAATTTCAGGATTCGGTGATGATTTTTCTATTATTTTAGTCGGTAGAATGATTCAGGGAATTGGGACTGGCATCATTTTGCCATTGATGTTTACAATTGCAATGTTGATTTTCCCACCAAACAAGTTGGGAACAGTCAATGGCGTCTTAGCTTTAGTAATTATGTTTGCCCCTGCAATTGGGCCGACTTTAACTGGTTTAATTTTGGCAGCAGGTTCATGGCGTGATATCTTCTTTACTTTTGCTTTGATTTTAGTAATTGCCTTTGTGATTGGTTTGTTTACTTTAACCAATGTTAGTCAAATTACTAAGCCTAAGATTGACTGGCTTTCAATCATTTTATCAGTCTTTGCTTTCTCAGGTTTGATCGCTGGTGCCAGCTTTGCTAGTGAGATGGGGTGGTTGTCATTACCAGTATTAGCCAGCTTGATTATTGGTATTATTGCTTTGGTATTCTACGTAAGAAGACAGCTTAAGCTTAATGTGCCAGTGCTTAATATGCGCGTTTTCAAACACCGCAACTTTACTTTGGGTGCTGTCTTAGTCATGATTGACTTCGGGATCATCTTATCCGCGATGTATTTGTTGCCACAATATTTGCAAAATGGTTTATTGGTAGCCGTTGCTTTAACTGGGATTATCATGCTTCCAGGTGGTTTGATCAATGCCGCTACTAGTGCATTGGCTGGTAGAATGTATGATAGTTTTGGTGCAAAGTGGCCAGCTCGACTTGGTTTTTTAATTGCCTTTGTTGGTGCTGTAATGCTTGCTTTAGTAACTACTCACAGTGCTATTTGGTACGTAATTTTGGCACACATTATCTTGATGATTGGTGCACCACTTGCAATGTCACCATCACAAACCTCAGCTTTGAACTCACTTAAAGGGCTTGAGTCAGCTGACGGTTCTGCTATTTTGAATACAATGCAACAGATTGTTGGTGCATTGGCAACAGCCTTAGCTACTAGTTTCTTAACTGTTGGTAGAAATGCAGTCAGCGGTTCAGCCGCCTTCAAGTTCACTAATGGTGTGCATTATGGCATGTACTTTACCATTGCTTTGACAGTAATTGGTTTTATTGTTGCCTTATTTGTTAAGGATGATGGTAAGTATACTGATTAGAATTGAATATTAAGAAATAGAGAAGAACTTCGGTTCTTCTTTTTTCATGAAAATAATTATACTGGAACGTAGGGTTAATTTAATGAAAAACGCCTTATCCATCCCCGTATTTTAATGCGGGGATGGATAGGGCCAAGCTGACCTAGCAGTCAGCTAGCAATTCGCGGACTTAAAAGGCTTTGGTAATTAGACGATCTCTATCGCTAATAATTGCAAAATTATTAGTGACAAGCATAGTCCGTATCTAAGTAAGTTGGTGTTCTAGTTGGCGCAAGCTAACGAGCCACTAAGCCCAGGACTTCAGTCTAGGTTAGTTGACTCACGCATTAGGAAAAGACATGATGACACATTTTGAACATCAAGAAAAAATCCCTAGTTGGGTATCCGTCCTTGATCAAAAAATGTTGCCTAAAGATTTTACTATGATCAAGGCTCAAAATCGTGAAAACGTTGCGACTGTTCGTACTACAGATATGAAATATGATCCTAAAGTTAATTATATGACCATTTGTGAAGGTTTTATTGTTTCGAAAAATGTGCAAGCAAAGGCGTATAATATCAATACTCATTTTGAGTATGCAGACCATAATCCAGTTAGGTTGGCGTTTGAACTTAAGTAGGTGTCTACGAAATAAATAAGACTAGATCATGAAACTGTAGATTTATGATTAAGTACTTACTAGTACTTACGAAATTCACTTATGGAGTAAAATCTGATAAAAAAGAATTATCATATGAAGGTCATACATTAAATGAACCACGAAAAGACTAGAGCATTATAGTTGAATATTTGGAAGAGTGCAAAGCTCATAGAAATTCTATAGCTGGTAAAAATATTTGGAATATGTTAAAATAGTACATGAAAGTTAAGTAATTCTGAATGCAATTAGTACTCAGAACATAGTGCAAACAAAAACCGTCACTCAAAAGGTACAAAAGAGTAACGGTTTTTATTTTGGATTAATCATAAAACCTAAAGCTTTATGACTTAAATGTGACTACTAGCATTTGTGCCGTTTTTTGCGCGATTTGCGTTTTTTAAGTTTTGGATGCTTAATATTACGCTGGTTGTGACGATTCTGTAGTCTATCCTCGTATAATTTCTTTAGTGCATCAGAAATTAATTCACTAACGATATTCGCAGCAACAGCAATGAAAAAGTTAAGTAATTCCTGCAATGTACTCACCTCCTTATGCAAGAATTTGATATTAAGGAGGTTCAAATGCCGTTTAAGATTATATCAAAGTAACAGAATCAAGCATAGGTTTGACTTTATTTTAAATGAAGTTGCTAATGCGGCTCGTCATGAGATAAAACTAGCTGAATAGCAATTAACGAAAAATGAAAAAATGCTAAAATTATGTTTGACTTTTAAAGAAAATCAGACTATTATTTTAATCAACATAAATATTAATTATTTAGCGATGATAAGGAAAGTAAATTGGCGGTCTTTCTACAGAGAGTTATCACTTGGTGAAAGATAATGATCGACCTACTTTTGAAAATGGCCTTTGAGCTTGAAGTTGCGAAATTTTTAGTGACTTCTGGGTCCGCCCTTTATAGCGGTAACGTATCGCCAGATGGCCGTACGCGATTCAAGGTGGTTTTCCATAAAGATAGGTGGTACCGCGTTACTGAACGCCCTATTAGATCAAGATGATCTAGTAAGGCGTTTTTCTTTTTACCGTTTTTAGCAAAGGAGATTTTTATGAGAATAAGCAAAAAAGTTGTTTCATTTGGGTTAGTAGCACTAGCTGCGGCTACCTTAGCTGCTTGTGGTAAGCAATCAAATAGTAATACTGCTTCGAAAAAGCAGATTTTAAATTGGTCAGAGATTACGCAGCTTTCTACGCAAGATCCTTCTTTAGCAACGGACACTACCAGTTTTCAGGCTCTTCTTAATACTGGGGATGGATTATACCGTCTTGATAAAAACAATAAGCCGCAATTATCACTAGCTACTAAGGCTAAGACTTCTAATCAGGGCAAAATTTATGATTTTTATCTTAGAAAAAACGCAAAATGGTCTAACGGTGATCCATTAACTGCTAAGGATTTTGTATATTCTTATGAACGTACCGTTAACCCAGCAACTAAGTCTCAAATGGCTTTCTATCTTTACCAGATCAAAAATGCGCAAGCAATCAGTAAGGGGCAAAAGTCTCCAGATACCTTGGGTGTTTCTGCTCCTTCTAAATATCATTTGAGAATTCAATTAACTAGACCGCTGCCTTACTTCAAGATTCTATTATCTTGGCCATTATTTTTCCCGCAAAACCAAAAAGTAGTTCAAAAATATGGTAAGTTATACGGTACGCAAGCTAAATACACCGTTTCTTCGGGTCCGTTCACACTTACTAAATGGAATGGCAACAACAAGACTTGGACTTTAGTTAAGAATAAGAATTATTGGGATGCTAAAAACGTTAAGTTAAATAAAGTTAACGAACAGGTTAGCGAATCTACTACGACTAGCTATAATCTTTTTGAAGCAGGTAAGGCAGATGAGACTGGACTTACCGGCGAGCAGGTTGCCGCAAATAAGAATAAAGCAGGCTACCATGCACGTTTGTCTTCGGCAATTAGAAGACTAGAGCTTAACGAAAATAAGGTTCCAGCATTCAAGAATTTGAGGGTGCGCCAAGCCTTTTCCTTAGCAATTAATCGCAAGCAATTAGTAAATAATGTCTTAAAAGATGGCTCAATTCCTGCCAAAGGCTTCGTTCCATCAGGCATGGGCACAAATCCTAAGACAGGAACTTCGTTTGAAGACGATGCTTACGTTAAGAGTGCGGTTTCGTACAATCTTGCTAAGGCTAAGCAATTACTTCGCGCGGGGTATAAAGAATCTAAGACTAATTCAATTAAAATTACCTTGTTAGTTTCTGATGATGATACTTCAAAGCAAACAGCTGAATTTCTTCAAAGTAAGCTAGATCAACTTCCAGGCGTTCAAATTTCTGTTCAAACAATTCCATATACTCAGTTGATTTCACGTCAAACAGCTGGTAATTATCAAGCTACAATAAAAAACTGGCAGGCTGTTTTTGGCGATCCAATCAACTTCTTGGATGTTTTCCAAAAGGGATCAAGCTACCTGAACAACGGCTGGAACAATAATCAATTCAATAAGCTATTGAATGAATCAGAAAACGTATACGGCAATCAACCAGTAAAACGCTGGGCAAGATTAGTAGAAGCCGAGAAAGTATTGATGAAAGATCAAGGAACTATTCCATTAGTTCAAGTTGCTAAGCCACAATTATTAAAGACTACCGTAAAGGGAGTTTCCTTTAACCCTACAGGCGTTCCATACGACTTTAAGAACGTTAGAATTGGGTAGAAAAAAATAAAGCCATTGATCACTTATTAGATACATCTCAAAAGAATTAAGAAATTATTTTTTAAGTCTGATCGATACTGTAAGTTCTTAACTTGTTTTTCTTACAATTAAAGATACAGGAATAAGTATTTTATGCTCCAAAATTTTTTGCCTTTAAGAAGCTGAATTAATTTCTTCCCAGAGGTTTCTGCTAATTTGTCTGTATTCTGTTCAATTGTAGTAAGCTTCAATTTTTTTGCAATTGGTGAGTTATCGAAACCTACAATACTCAATTGTTCAGGTACTTTTATGTTATTAGTCAATGCTGTTTGATAGATATAACTTGCTACATTATCATTAATTGCAAAAATTCCTACTTTTTTGTGTTTGGCTAAAAGATTTTGTATATCTTTTATAATCTTATCCTGTGCAAGATCTAGGTGATAAGAATTAGCGTCTAATGTTAAAACAAAATGGGTTAATAATGGACATACAGAAGTAGCTTTAATTTTTAATGAAAAATACGCCATCAGATATTGTTAACCAATTTTTGATTTGTCGTTCTAAATTAGCTGTCAATTGTGCGTCTGATTATAAATTCTGGAAAAGAGTTGGATCAAATCTATCAAACAACTTAATAAAAAAATTTGGATTAATTATTGCATTTACGGCTTTATGAAACACCTATCTATTAATAAATTTTTATGACAAAAAAGGGATTAAGTAGCAATATATACTACTTAATCCCTTTTGAAAATCACTAATTTATATTTTTTTCGCCCCAAATTACTTCATTATTTCCTAAGGCGGCAAATGTTAAAACTCGATTATGATTTTTGGATTCATCCTGTTGTAAACGAAACTCACCTAGACATTGATGTCCGTTATTATCTTTAATTGTTAAAATAATTTTGTTGTTTTTTTGATTTATCTTCCATGTACGAAACTGTCAAATCTTTTGTGTAAATAGATCTTTCTCGTAAATTGATTTTTTAATTATTTATTTAATCAAAGTAGG
>NZ_CANBCQ010000015.1 GCF_947367125.1 uncultured Lactobacillus sp. | reverse complement strand
GGAAATTATGTCATACTTACTACAATTAGGACATTTTCCTAAGTTAACAGTTAAGACATTATCACTTGTTAATCACATTAATCAAAGTTTATGGTTATTTAGGCTTGCAAGATCAGCGCGTAGATGATTTAATGCTTAAATGGTCGCAAGATCCTGATTTCTGGGTGAGACGGGTAGCAATTGAACATCAATTATTACGTAAAAATAAGATGAACACTGTTTTGCTGAGTCAAATTATCAAAAATAATCTGGATAGCAAGGAATTTTTTATCAATAAGGCGATTGGTTGGGCCTTAAGAGATTATTCTAAAACGAATCCTGAATGGGTTAGTGATTTTATTACAGAAAATCATAACCATTTAGCTGAATTGAGTATTAATGAGGGCAGTAAGTATTTAAATTTTGGGGATTAAATTGAACGAGACAAAAGAAAAAACATTAAGTAAAAAGCAATATTTAATCGTTGCCTCGATGATTTTTGCATTATTTTTTGGTGCGGGAAACTTAATTTTTCCTCTCCATCTAGGCCAGCTTGCTGGTAAAAATTGGGGCTCAGCAGCAATCGGCTTCTCAATTACTGGGGTAGTTTTGCCTTTGTTATCACTATTAGCTGTTGCAATTACACGAAGTAATGGAGTTTATCAAATTGGATTATCTATCGGAAAGATTTTTGCCTTGTCTTTTATGACGCTAATTCAATTGACAATGGGGCCTCTATTTGCTGCTCCAAGAAATGCCACAGTTTCCTATACTGTAGGAATTGCCCCCTTATTGCCTAAGCAACTACAAAGTATAGGATTACAGGTCTTTACTACGATTTTTTTCATTATTGTCTTCATGATTGCATATAATGAAAGCGACATTTTATCTTCTCTAGGTAAAATTTTGAATCCAATTTTCTTGATTTTGCTTTTCTTAGTTTTTGTAATTGCCTTTGCGCATCCTTTGGGAGATCTTAATACTGTGCCTGTAAGCAAAGAATATTTACATAGGGCAATAGTTAAAGGCTTTCTTGAAGGGTATAACACTATGGATGCCTTAGCTGGTTTAGCCTTTGGGGTAACAGTTGTTGCTGCAGTTAAACAATTAGTTAATAATGAAAAAAAGGTGGCTAAAATAACAGCCAAAGCTGGGCTGATGGCTGTTATCGGTATTGGAATAATCTATACGCTCTTAATTGCTGTGGGAGCTATGTCATTAGGTCATTTCAAAATAGCTAGTGATGGCGGAATTTTATTATCTAAAATTGTTAATTATTATGCTGGCGTTTTCGGACAAGCTTTATTAGCTGTCTTAGTATTTTTAGCTTGTTTAACTACGGCGGTAGGTATCCTGTCTGCTTTTGCCTTAGATTTTTCAGCTCACTATTCTAAATTTAGTTATAAAGGTTGGTTAACAATTGCTTGTATTGGTTCGTTTGCTACGGCAAATTTAGGCTTGGACAAGATTATTAATTGGTCACGGCCTGTATTAATGTTTTTATATCCATTGGCAATTGTGTTGATCATTTTGTCGATTTTCTCGCCTTTATTTAAAGGAGATAAAGTAGTATATAAAGTAACAATGGCTTTGACATTAGTACCGGCTACTTTTGATTTAATTACGCACTTACCAGCGCCGATTGCGGGAACGCAATTTTATCAAGCAGTAAGCCAATTTCGGTTGCAATATTTGCCATTTGCCAATATTGGGCTGTCATGGATCGTTCCAACGATTTTAGGATTATTGATTAGTCTTTTGATCCATTGTTGGCATCGAAAAACTAATAAAATATAATGAATTCCCTGACAAAAAATGATGCATTCTATTAGGAGTGCATCATTTTTCTATATATTTTATTAATTAAGATCTTGGCCGTTAGATTTAATAACCCTCTTGTACCAGAAGAAGGAATCCTTGCGTGAGCGAGCTAAGGTACCTTCACCAGCATCATTTTTATCAACATAGATAAAGCCGTAACGCTTGTCCATTTGACCAGTACCAGCAGAAACTAAGTCAATGCAGCCCCATGGCAAGTAACCCATTAAGTCAACGCCATCAAGTTCAACGGCTTTTTCCATTTCCGAAATGTGATTTCTTAAGTAGTCAATGCGGTAGTCATCATGAATTGAGCCATCAGCTTCAACCTTATCGTAAGCACCAAGACCATTTTCTACGATAAATAATGGCTTGTGGTAGCGATCTTGCAATTGGTTCAGGGCAATTCTCAAACCTTCCGGATCAATTTCCCAGCCCCAATCACTACGCTTCAAAGTTGGATTCTTAGTAATAGCTTTAGCTAAGTCGGTCAAATCATCAGGTTTAACTTTTTCACTTGAAACAGTAGTAGTTTGATAATATGAAAAGCCGACGTAGTCAACTGTACCTTCTTTTAAGACGATTCTATCTTCATCAGTAATGTCGGGACGGTAGCCGTTTCTTTCGATGTATGCTTCAACGGCATTTGGATATTCACCAAAGACGTGGACATCTGAGAACCAGTCGCGGCGTTGTTCCCACTTGTCAGCTAATAAAACATCATCACTTGATGGAGTGAGGGGACGAACAGGTGAGTAATTGATCATACAACCGATTTGGAAATTAGGGTTGATCTTGTGACCAATTTTAACTGCTAGGGCTGAAGCAACTAACTCATAGTGACCGGCTTGATACATTGCAGCTTCTTTGTCCTTGTCAGTCATGCCGTCTTTGAATAAAATGCCTGAGTTAGTGGCCATTAAGAAATCATTATTGAAGGCTGATTGATTATCAATTTCATTGAAAGTCATCCAATACTTAACTTTGTTCTTATAGCGTTTGAAGCAGATTTCAGCAAAGCGAACGAAGAAGTCGATTACCTTACGATTAGTAAAGCCGCCATAGTTTTTAGCTAAGTTAAATGGCATTTCAAAGTGGGAGAGGGTAATTACAGGTTCAATGCCATATTGATGGCAGGTATCAAACAGGGCATCGTAAAACTTTAAACCTTCTTCGTTAGGTTCTGTTTCATCACCATTAGGAAAGATTCTCGTCCAGGCAATTGAAGTTCTGAAAGCCTTAAAGCCCATTTCGGCCATTAATTTAATATCTTCTTTGTAGTGATGATAGAAGTCAATGGCAGAGTGGTTAGGGTAGTTCTTGCCTTCAAGGACGCCATCGGTAATTTCACGCGGCTTAGTTGCAGAACCTACTGTCATTACATCGGCAACAGAGGTACCTTTGCCGCCTTCTTTCCATGCACCTTCAAGTTGGTGGGCAGCAACAGCGCCGCCCCATAAAAAGTTTTTTGGCATTTTTGCGGAATACATTAAATTTTTCCTCACTTTCTTGTATACACTAGAAAACGCTTACAACAGTAATTTTGCCATAACTAATTTTTTAATCAAGTCTCATTTCATTTGCCGTTAACTGTTAAATCACCGCGATCATAACGATTGCGTGACTCAGAAATTTCAAAAGGACGACCATCTTCCAGAAATGCTTTTTGCTGAATACACAAAACCGGATCGTCATTTTTGCACTCTAAATATTTCATGTCATAAGCATCGGACTTTTCTGCGGTAATAATCCGATCTGCGCGGCCGATTTTAAGTCCTAGATCATTTTGAATATAAGAATAAATTGACTTATGTAAGATGTCCAAAGTGATGCCAGGGATGCGGCTAACGGGCATGACTGTATATTCTAATTTTGCTGGTTTACCGTTTAAAATTCTTTGTCTGATAATGTCATAAACTTCATCGTTTCTATTTAAGCAAAGTGCTTTGCGTTCTTCAACGCTAGGTTTACGAATATTAAAGGCAATAACGTTGCTGGTTATTGCAAGGGCGTTGTTAACGTGGCGCGTGAACCCAGTATGTTCAGTAGCATCAGAGTTAAGAAAGGTATCAGGGATTGACTTACTGGTAATAAAAGTTCCGTGTCCCTTGACAGTCCGAATTAATTTCTTATTTTGTAGAATTTTTAAAGCATGAACAATTGTTACCCGACTAGTTTGATATTTTTGAGCTAGTTCGAATTGTTCTGGTAATTTGTTGACATATTTTTTCTCAATAATACATTTTTCTATATCATTAGCAATGTCCTGATAGCGACTCAAGATTTTGCCTCCTTTCTTATTGTAAAGAAATAGGTTACATAAACATTTTAACAATATTTGTCCGTTTATTGAAAGCGTTTCCTAAAAATAATTTATTTTGATCAAATTGTTCTCACATGTAAAGCAAAACTATTTACATACGTTAAAATTATATTTGAAAATGCTTACAAAAAGGTGCATAATGTTTACTGACAAAAGCAAAAGTATATATCTTTTAATAAAAAGGATTATATGAATACGAAAAATACTTCCGTGTATGTATAATTTTTTATTTACAAAACTATGAAAGCGCTTTATAATAATTGGTGTAGATCAATAATCGCTAATTAAACAATAACTAAAAATTCAGGAGGAATTTTATTATGGCTGAACAAACTATTATGTTAAATTGTAGTGCTGGTATGAGTACTTCACTTTTGGTAACTAAGATGCAAGAAGCTGCTAAAGAACAAGGCATTGATGCTGAAATCTTTGCTTGCCCAGCTTCAGAAGCTGATGATAAGATGTCTCAAAAAGAAATTGACTGTGTTCTTCTTGGGCCTCAAGTAAGTTACATGAAGGGTGACTTCGAAAACAAAGTAAAAGGTAGAGGTAAAGACGGTAAGGACATTCCTTTGGACGTTATTAACATGCAAGACTACGGCATGATGAACGGTAAGAACGTTTTAGCTCAAGCCGAAAAGATGATTAAGGGCTAATTTAAATTAACAGATTGAAGGAGACAGAATATATGGCAGAAGAAAAGCAAACTCCAGAGCAAAAGGAACAAGAAACATTAATGGCTGCTATGGGTCTTATTGCTAATGGTGGTAACGCTAAAAGTCTAGCATTTGAGGCAATTCGTCTTGCAAAGAAAGGCGATATTGAAGGCGCACGTGAAAAGCTAAAGGAAAGTGATAAGTCACTTCTTGAAGCTCACAATTCTCAAACCAATATGCTTACTAAGGAAGCACAAGGTGATCACATGCATGTTACTTTATTAGTAGTACACTCACAAGATCACTTGATGAATGCTATTACTTTTAGAGATTTGGCTGGAGAAATGGTGGATCTTTATGAAAAGCTATATACGTCTGGCGCTCTTAAAAAAGAAGATAAGTAATCGCTAATGTTAAAAATGGCTCCTGCATCGCAGGGGCTATTTTTTATGTGATAGAATAGGCTTAATTACTTTATTTTAGTTTGGAGTAAAAAATATGAATAAAGAAGAAGTCCAAAGACAAAAGGCTGAGGTAGCTAAGACAAAACAGCGGGAAAGTATTAAATACATGTATTTTAGTCGTTATCTAATGATTAGATATATTGTAAGCATATTCTTGTTTAGTAATTTAATGTGGTTCATTATTAGTTCTTACTATGGTTTTAGAATAGGTATTTTAGTGGCGCTAATTATGGGAATTTATGCTGCTGTAGCTAGTTTTGAGCAACTGTCCAAGATGCATAATCGTAAACGTGATATCCCGGTCACTAGAGTATATCTGTATGTACAAATGGCAGTTAATATATTACTTATAATTAGTTTAATTACACCAATTAAAAAGCTGGTTTTTCCATTTGTCATTAACAATGATATTTTGTATTTCATGATCGGATTTCTTTTAATTGGCATTGCTTTGGCTATTTTATGTGAGTTTAGAATCAGACAAATTATTCATAATAAGGATCGCTATCATCGTGTAATTGAGACTTTTAAGAAGCATCAGCAATAACTAAAAATCAGACAAAAAAATTGTGAAAATTAAAAATCACAAGTTTTTTAATTTGGTTTCAAATCCCAATATTATGGGTAAAAGTAAATATTTTTGTTGCTAAAAGTATATCATATGCAAATAAAAAGCGTTTACATAAGAAAATGCTTTAGTTATAATAAAATTGTTCAAACTTAATGAATGTTTAAGATCTACTGAGGGGGGGAAAATATCATGGCTGATTCAAGTTCAGCTTCTTTCAAAGATAAGATGGCAGCAAAAGCCGGGAAGTTTGCTTCATCTCGTTTTGTTAGAGCAATCATGGACGCTGGTTATAGCGTTATTTCGTTTTCTATTATCGGAGCAATATTCTTAATTTTAACTGTATTGCCTCAAGCATTTCCAATTCCTGGATTTGCTGAATTTTATGCAAATACTTTAGGGCG
Organism: uncultured Lactobacillus sp.; assembly: GCF_947367125.1. Lineage (GTDB taxonomy): Bacteria > Bacillota > Bacilli > Lactobacillales > Lactobacillaceae > Lactobacillus. The sequence continues at coordinate 44,651 of NZ_CANBCQ010000015.1, read as the reverse complement.
TTTTAGCAATTTATTTCAAGTTGTTTACAATTCTACTATGGGCATCTTGGCATTAATCTTTGCTGGTACTTTTGCATATTCATATACTAATATTTATCGTCAAGAAGAAAAATTGGATTTAGTTCCAATGAATGCCTTACTGATGTTCTTAATGGCTTTCTTCATTACTGTGCCAGAACTTATCTGGAAGAATGGTTCAATTCAATTCTTAACTATTCTTACCAAGGCTAAGATGGTTGCAGGTGGTTATGAAGCTTCAACTGGTGGTATTACTAGAATTGCTTCAGTTGGTATTTTCACCGGTTTGGTAGTTGCATGGTTAACTGTTCAAATTTACCGCTACACGGTAAAGCACAATTGGAGAATTAAGATGCCAGCATCAGTTCCAGCTGGTGTTGCTAACTCATTCAGTGCCTTAATCCCAGGCTTCTGTGTAGCTGTAGTAATTGCAGTTATTGAGTTGATTTTAGTAACTCTTGGAACTGATATTTTCCAAGTTCTCTACATTCCATTTTCATTTATTAGCTATATCGCTGATACTTGGTGGGGTTTTCTTATCATTATTTTCTTGATCCACTTTTTATGGTGGTTCGGTATTCATGGTGCTACTATCATGAGTTCATTCTATACTCCAATTGTTTTGGCTAACATGGCTGCCAACGTAAAGGGTGCTTCACACTTCTTTGCTGGTGACCCATTAAACTCATTTGTTATCATCGGTGGTTCAGGTGCTACGTTGGGTATGGCTATTTGGTTAGCATTTGGTTCTCGTTCTGCTCAATTAAAAGAAATTGGTAAGGTAGAATTAGTTCCAGCTATCTTTAACATTAATGAACCTATTCTTTTCGGTTTGCCAATTGTTTATAACATTAATTTGTTGGTACCATTTATCTGTGCACCACTTGCTTCAGGTATTGTTGGTTACATTGCTGTAACTACTCACATCGTACCTAAGATTATCGTACAACAACCATGGCCAACTCCAGTTGGTTTGAGTGGTTACCTTGCTACTGTTAGTTGGCAAGGTGCGGTTCTTTCTATTGTTTGTGCCATTGTTGCATTCATTGTTTGGTACCCATTTATTAAGCACTACGATAATGTATTGCTTAAGCAAGAAAAAGCAGATGCTGCTAAGAACTAATATAATTAAACTTTGAACGATAAAAAACGCTGTCTAATTAGGCAACGTTTTTTGATTTCTAAAGAAAGTATTAAGCCTATAAATTGAAAGAGAATTTGATATTTTTTTGCGTAATTAAGTATAGAAGTGAAAGTATTAAAAATATGATTTGTAGAATTTGATCAGTTATAATGATAAAAGTGGAGAATATGTGTAAGGAAATTTCAATGAAAGCTTTACAATTAGTTAATTGGATGAGAGTAAAAAATTATGCACAGTTAAAAGATACTGACGAAAATTATATTAACGTAGAACCTTTAACGCAAATGAAGGCAATGAAAATTTTGTATTATATGCAGCAGCTAGTCTCGTTCTAAGAGAAAAGCCTTTATTTGATGAACCAATGATTGCTTGGAAATATGGTCCGGTTATTAAGTCAGTACACGATAAATATAGAGGAAAGAGATCAATAGTTGATAATATTGATAACCAGGCAAGAGCTGACTATAGATTAATTCAACAAGATCCAGAAATTCGAGATATCGTCAATACTATTTATGATTACTATAGTCCACGATCGGCAACAGATTTGATGAGGCAAACACATCAAGAAAAGCCATGGCGACAAACCCCAATTAATGGAATTACTACCCAAATTATTGTTAAGAATTATTTTAAAGATGTTTTTGTAAAGGAAGCATAAAATGTCCTTTAAAATCAAAAATAAAAGAATTTAAGAAAATAATTTGAAAATTCAAATTATCAAATATGACGATCAACGATCTTCATTTAATTCTTTCTTTATGACGCCTGAGGACGAATTCAATCTTTCTAAACGTGGTAAGCATATTGATAGTCTATTAGAGCTGAACTAGTCAATAAGATTTGGCGCCTTTCTCAAGATGATATTAATACAGTTCTTTCGTATCCTAGAGAGATTGGCTTAGAAACGATGCCAATTGACAAGGTGAAAGTTGTATTAAACAACAAATTTGAAAAGAGTGGTAGGAGAAAGGATGTTGACGAGTATTATTGGGTATTTAGATTGCATAAAAAGGAAGAGTAATATGTATGAAGCAGAAACATATTATTTACTTAATTAGTATTGATACTCAATTTAAGCAATATCAACATTGATCGACCAAAAAAGCCGTAGTTCTAATAAACTACGGCCTTTTTGATGCTGAGAGCATGATTCTAAGCAGCTGTATTGGCATAAACGTTGTCACCCATACGTTTTAATTCTTTCTTAGCACCCATCTTTAATTGCCAATTATAGAACAAAGTTTGCAACTTACCATGTTTTTCACGGTCAAAGCTAAGTATATCTTCACTAAAGGTAATTAATACACCTTCATCATTATTTTCAGTTACATACTTAATCTGAAGTTCAAGGCGAGGAGTAGTGAAGTGAGCCGCATAAACCTTGCCACGCTCGTATTCTGTGATTTCAACTTTAGTATTATCCATTTCATACTTAGTACCCTTAGTTAACTTCACAGGCATGTTATTTCCTCTAGATTTCTTGATAGCAGGAATCAATTGTAATTCGAGATAATCAAAGAAATCTTTTGCTTTAAAACTGAATTGTTTGGAAGTAGTTATCAATTTTTTCTCTTCTCTCTATTTCTATATTACTTATATCTTATTATATTTATTTAAAAAAATAGAGTCTAGCTTTTTGAATAAGTTAGGCTCTATTTAGCTATTAAAAATTAGTCTAAATCTTCACCGTTTGAGGCAATAACCTTCTTATACCAGTAGAATGAATCCTTAGGATAACGCTTAAGTGAACCATTACCGCGGTCATCACGATCAACATAGACGAAGCCATAGCGTTTCTTCATTTCGCCAGTACCGTTTGATACTAAGTCAATTGCTGACCAAGTAGTGTAGCCCATTAAGTCAACGCCATCAAGGGTAACGGCATCCCTCATAGATTTAATCTGACTACGCAAGTACTTGATACGGTAATCGTCGTGGACCTTGCCATCTTTTTCTAAAGTATCGGCAGAGCCTAAGCCATTTTCGACTACCCATAAAGGTTTGTGGTAGCGGTCCCAGAGATCGTTGAGAGCGATTCTTAAGACATCTGGGTCAGTTGCCCACCCCCAAGCATTGCTTTCAAGATAAGGGTTCTTAACGCCACCTGCACTAACATTGCCTGATGCCTTGGCTTCTGCTTCGTGAGTAGTTAAGACATTTGAAGTATAGCAAGAAAAGCTTAAGAAGTCGGCAGGGTACTTAGCAATTAATTCATAATCCTCTGGTGCATCATCAAGCTTAATACCATCGCGTTCATATTTCTTTAAACGATATTCTGGGTAATGACCACCAGTTTGAACATCACTGTAAAAGAGCATATCTTGTTTTACTTCCATTACCTTAATTTGATCTTTAGGATCACAAGTATATGGATAGTAAGCAGAGTAGGCTAACATTTGGCCAACGCGATTGTTTGGATCGATCTCGTGAGCCAACTTGACTACTTTAGCGCTAGCCACAAATTGATTGTGAGCGCCTTGAGCACGATTTTGTTCACTGCCATCGATGAGGCCACCACCCATGTACGGTGCCATATCCATCGCATTAATTTCATTAAAAGTAAGCCAGTATCTAACTTTGCCTTTGTAGTGGTTCATTACGATATCTGAGTAATGAACAAAGGCATCAATTAATCGACGATCTTTCCAACCACCGAAGCGAGTGATTAAAGAGAGTGGAGTTTCATAGTGAGATAAAGTTACTAATGGTTGAATGCCATATTTAGCACATTCATCGAAAACTTTATCGTAAAATGCCAAACCTTCTTCGTTAGGCTTTTCGTCATCGCCATTTGGTAAGATTCTAGACCAGTTCATTGACAGACGGAAAACGCCAAAGCCCATGTCTGCCATATATTTAATGTCTTCTTTGTAATGATGGTAAAAATCAGTGCCTTGGTGACTTGGGTAATAGTAACCATCAAGTAAGGCAGGAACTGCACCTTCTGGCAAGCTAAATTCTTTACCCCAGACTAAGGGAGTAGCACCTGTTTCGCCATTTGGCTTTTTCCAAGTAACCTTACGGGGTTCAGTTGCTGAACCATTAGTTAAAACGTCAACGGCATTTAATCCTTTACCGCCTTCATCATATCCACCTTCATATTGGTTGGCAGCAGTAGCGCCGCCCCAAGAAAATTCTTTTGTAAATGACATATATTACCTCTAAAAACGATTATTATCTAATAATACATAATCACGGGTATCGTAACGATTCTTGCTGACAGAATATTCGACAGGTTGACCATTAGTAAGCCAAATAATCTGTTCTAATTCAAGAATAGGATCATCTTTTTTGGCATTTAAATATTTTTGATCATATTCGTCTGCTTTATTAGCACGAATCTTACGATAAGCGTGTCCAAATTTTAAATTAAGATTCTTATGGATGTAATCATAAATTGATTTATGCAAGATGCTCTCATCAAGATCAGGAACCAATTTAACAGGCATGTATGTATGTTCAAGGATAAGAGGCTTATCATTATAAAGTCTCAATCGCAGAATATTGTAAACGGGTTCTGTTTTCTTGATTTCAAGATTTCTTTGCATTTGTTCATCAGGAAACTCTACAGAGAAATGAACAATTTGACTCTTAACGGCATCTTTGCCTAGTTGATTTCTTAAACCAATGAATGCATTAGCTGGAGCATCAGTCTTTTTCTTGATTGGAATATCTCCGGCAACGAAAGTGCCTAGACCAGATTGCTTATAAACTAACCCCTGTCGTTCAAGACCATCGAAAGCTTTTTTGACGGTTAAACGACTGACATTAAATTCATGGGCGAACGTCTCTTGGTCGGGAAGAGGTTCTTGCTTGTTATAGATGCCTTGGTCAATCCTTTTTCTTAATTCATCTGCTACTTCTAAGTATTTTGCCTTTGCCATGTTTTTCATCTGATTTCTATATTAGATTTATATCTTTATTGTATAGCAAAAGTCTATACTTTAGTAAAAAAGAGACATTATTTTACTATTTTTATAGCTTAACAACGTCTCTTTTTATAAATTATTTCAATTCTTTAATACCTTGATCAATTGCATCATCACAGTCAATAGGGAGTCGTAAAACCATTTGACCATCGATTTCAATTCCTTTAGGGATTTGGATAACACCTGGGAAGTGGTATCCATGATGAGCTTTGGCTTCATTATCTAAGTATACAGATACTTGTCCATCGGCTTTGACACCAATTTTATAATGATGACCATCACGATCAAATTCATTTGCAATTTTTTCTTCGTTATTCAATTTTAAATACCTCTTTTATTATTTAGTCTCGTTTGCTTGTTCACGTTTAAGCAAAATATTGTCATACTTCTTAGCAAATGGCCAGTAAATCAAAGTAGAAATTACTAGAGTACATGCCTGCCAAATTGCCATCTTCCAACCTCCGATTAGGAATCCAGAAATAACAGCTGGAGTAGTCCAAGGTGCAGCCATACCGTTTAATGGTGGAACAATACCAAACCTGATTACGCAGTAAGTAGAGATAGCTACAACAATTGGAGTCAAGAAGAATGGAATTGCAAGGAACGGGTTCATAACGATAGGCATACCGAAGAGGAATGGTTCGTTAATGTTAAAGATACCAGGTACTAATTCCAACTTACCTAATGACTTCATTTGTGCTGATTTGGCAGCGATTAAAATGAAGATAACTAAACCAATAGTAATACCAGAACCAGTTAAATTGATAAAGTTGTTGTAAAATTCGTTAGTTACAACGTGAGCACCGTTAGCAATAGTTAATTTACCAGCTCTGTATAATTCAGCGTTGTCAAATGAGTTTGCTTGAAGAAGTGAACCAGCAATAGAACCAACAATTAAACCACCGTGAACACCGAAGAACCAGAAGAATGGTACTAAGAAGGCGATAACAACTGCACCACCGAATGAATCTGATACACCTTGTAATGGTGATTGAATGGTGCTGTATACCCATTGTAAGAAGTCAGTGTGTGCAAAGTTATTGAATGCGCCAAAGATAAGCATAGTAGCAGTTAAAATTACACCAGCTGGAATCATAGCAGTAAATTGATTAGATACTGCAGGTGGAACTTGCTTAGGAAGCTTAATAGTCCAACCAGCTTTCATCATTGCTGAGTAAGCCCAACCGACAATTAAACCTATGATAATGGCAGCAATCATACCGTCACCACCAAGCCAAGTAATGTTGATAACACCAGTTACAGGAGCTTCCAAGAATGTTTGTAAAGCTTGAGGCAACTTATCAATGTTTTCAGCAACAACCTTGCCGCTCATTTGACCGTTATTGATACCGGAAGTTAAAGCAGCTTTTAATGGGTTGTCAATTGCCAAAGTTTGAAGCATTAAGAAGGAAGCACATGCAGTAAGCCCACCAGCTAATGGTTCATAGCCTTCATTTTTAACATAAATATAAGCAATACCAATTGATCCCCAAAGTGCCATAACGTTAAAAGTTGTGGTGTAAGCTTGGTTGAAAATTGTTCCCCAACCAGAAGCATTAATTGCATTGGCAACTGCTGGAATAGGAATGTTGGATAAAATTAAGAAAATAGAACCAACAATAATGAATGGCAAAGTATAAATCATACCATTCTGTAAAGCAACAATAGCTTTAGTATTAACGAATTTCATAATAGGTGGCAGAATTTTGCTGTTCACAAAATTACTGAACCCAGATTGTTTTTGATCAGCCATTATAATTCATCTCCATTATCACTAAGTACCTTTTGGAACCAATAAAATGATTTCTTAGGTACACGCTTTAAATCTTTTAAATCATGATTTGATCGATTAACGTAGACAGCACCGTAGCGCTTTTCCATATCAGCATGTGAGCTAGGAATATCAATCAAGCCCCAGCCGAGATATCCTAAAACTTCAGCACCATCATCAAAAATTGCATCCTTCATAGCCCTGATATGGTCGCGGTGGTAAGCAATTCGCTCATCATCTTCGATCATATGCTCACCGTCCCATGTTTCTTTAAGACCGATGCCGTTTTCAATTGGGAAGATAGGGATGCGGTAGTAGTTGTACATTGTTGTAATTGCATTCCTAAATCCTAACGGATCAATTGCCCAACCCCAGTCGTTTGCCTTAACGTATTTGGCTTCAACGCCGCCTTCATTAAGATAACGGTTAGGTGCTTCACCTTCAGGAATCTTGTCACTAGATAAAACCCAAGATGAGTAGTAGGAGAAGGCAAGGAAGTCAGCTTTAGCTTTTTTCATAATTTCTTTGTCTTCTTCAGTGATATCCATGCTGATATGATGGTTCTTGGCATATTGCATTACCTCTGGTGAGTAACCACGACCAGTATCGGCATCATAAATATTGAAGTTTAAAAATTCTTGAACTTGTTTGGCATCCCAAATATCTTCAGGTTTGCTGGTAGCTGGATAAATTTGTTGGTAGGCAAGCATACCGCCAATTTTTACATCAGAATAATTTTCGTGGATGTAATTAGCTAATTGAATGTGACACATCATCGTATGGTGGAAGATAGTGTACATATCATCTAAGCACTTATCACCATGTTCATAACCTGAAATATTGAAAACTTCATCCTGGAAGTAAAGGTTATGTTCATTGAAAACAATCCAATATTTTACTCGATCACCGAAATGGTCGATCATCTTTTTACCAAAGCGAACGAACGCGTCAACTACATGCCGTGACATAAAGCCATTGTATTTCTTAGCTAAGTTCAGTGGCATGTCGAAATGGTAAAGACAAATCATTGGCTCAATGCCATGTTTAAGCATCGCATTGATTAAACGATCGTAAAAGTCGATACCCTTTTCGTTGAAGTCGCCGTCGCCATCAGGACAAACACGTGACCATGAAATTTGAATTCGGTACATATTCATATGCATGTCTTTCATTAAGTCGAGGTCTTCATCGTATCTATGATATTCATCAATTGCTACATGCCAATCAGTTGTCTTGTCAGTAGCAGGGCGAACATCATAAACGGAGAGACCTTTGCCATCTTCATTCCAGGCACCTTCAGTTTGCATACTAGAAACTGAATTACCCCAGAAGAATGTAGATGGTAATTTGCGCTTTTCAGTCATCTATTTTTTCTCTCCATCTGTAAGCACTTTCATCATTTACATAAATAAGTATAACAGATTAATTTTAAAAATAAATATCTAAATTATTAAAAATCTATACTTTTGTTAGAGATGAAAGAAAAAGCCCAAGCGAATGGGCTTTTAGAATGATTAAATTTTTATAAAATAACGCTTTCACTAGGCGATTTTTTAGTGCTTTTGTTCAAAATTAGCAACTGCGCCGCGCAAATTTGCATCGCTTTTAAGCGAACAAAGAGCGATTTCTGGTGTTAAGGCTTGCAAATCTAAATCTGCTTCGATGCGATTAATTTCTTTATTTAAAAGTGGAATTAATTCAGGGTTATTGGAAATACCACCACCAAGGATAATTTTTTCTGGATCAAAACTATGTTGAATATTGTAAATTGCAACGGCAAGTGCATGAATCAAAGTAGAACGCACATCACTAGCAACAGGGTCATCTTGATCGGCTAATTCGAAGACAGTTTTACCGTCAAGTTTTTTATCAGTTCTTTCATTGTAGCGGTTTGCCATTGCGACTGGTGAGGCAAGTTCACTTAAAGTATTATCGCCCATTAACATGTAGCCAAATTCTCCTCCAAATAGGTGAGCGCCATGCCAAATTTTTTGATTAATAATTAAAGCTCCTCCAATTCCTGTGCCAATAACAAAGAAGGCCATTGAATCACAGCCTTCACCAGCTCCCGCGGCTAATTCACCTAAAGCAGCGGAATTAGCGTCATTTTCAATAGCAACAGGCAGCTCAAAGCGTTTTTCTAATTCGTCAACAATTTTAAAATTATGAATGTAAGGTAGGGCAGAAGAACCACCAATAATGCTATTTTTTTGGTCAACTGCACCTGGTGAAGAGATTGCCACACCTTTTATTTTGGTATTTTGTTTAATTTTATTAACTTCTGCAGTCAAAATATCGTAAAAACTATTTAAATCCTTTGGCGTATTAACGGCATGTTTATCCTGTAATTTACCGTCTTTCCAAGTTGCGATTTTGATTGTTGTACCGCCAATATCAATTGCTGCTAAATCCATTATTTATTCACCTCATAAAAATCTATACTTTTTAAGAACATCATAAATATTTATGAAAGCGTTGTTAATAAAAGATTACATGCTAAAATAAGCATGTAAAGTAAATGCGGAGGCATATATGGTAAATTCAATTTTTACTAATTGAAGAGCAGTTAGAAATTTTAGTAAAGAAAGTATTTCAGATGATGATCTTAAGAACTTGATTGTCGCTTTTCAAACTGCACCTTGTGGAATGCATCAAACAGATGTGATGAATCTAGTTGTGGTTAAGGATGAAGGATTACGCAATAAGATCGAAAAAAAACTGATAATGCTTGCTACAATGCACCGGTATTGTTTGTAATTAATACCAAAAAAGATAGCATGTTTGGTGAACGAGACGCATCTTGTGCAGCAGAAAATATTATGCTGGCAGCAACAGACTTAGGATTAGGTTCAGTTTATGTCATGGGCGGTGCAGTTAGGTTAAATGATGCCGGTGAATTGCAAAAAGAATTAGGCATTGATCCTGCCTTTCAAACGAGTGTTATAGTGCCAGTTGGAAAGATTGCTGAAAAAACAGAAGAAACAGATCGTTCCAATCGTTATCAAGTCACCATTTATTAAAAGACCGCGAGCTAATTGGAAAATTAGCTCTATTTTTTTGCCTAAATAAAGTTTAATGAGACTATTTTATGCAATAATATTATAAGAAATAATAAATGGAGCAATTATGAATAGAAAAATTTTAATAGGACTCACTGCAGTTATCTTAGCAACGACTTTAACTGGTTGTAGTCAAGTTCATTTCGGTAAAGATGCAGTAACTATTGGTGAAGTAAAAAAAACTAAGAAAACAACAGTTGCTAAAAAGAAAACAAAACCAGTAAAAAAGCAATTTTTAGACAAAAAACAAGTTAAGCCTAAACAGAAGGCTAAGCCAGATAAGAGGAAAGATAAAGAAAAAGCAACTAGAATCTGGGATGCCGCTAAAACTGTTAAACTAAAAAGGAAAGTTAATAACTGGGGTAAAAAGTCAGGGCAAACTTATCAATTCTATGATGGAAAAAAGAGTTTAAAGACTAAAAAGGGTGCAACTTACCCCAAAGTATTGACTACTAATCGATTTATTCTAAATAAAAAAACGATTGAGATCGGCTACAGTCCAATTGGCAAAACAGAATATGACTATAATGTGCTTGCCATTGCTAATGATGATTTTAAATCGTGGCATAATACTTACTTGTTCTGTTTGAAGGATAAAAATCCAATTATCTTGCTTGATCAATCTAAAAACGAAAATCCAATTATGGTAAAAGTAGTTAAGGATCGCACTTTAAATAAGGCTTTTAGCAAATTGATAAAATAAATATGTAAAAGCGCAACAAAAAAGCATGAGAAAATTAATTCTCATGCTTTTTTTGAAATTATACTCGGTTAACTCGAAATTAATCGTGGTCAACATCGTCTGGGAAGAATGCAAGACGTTCGCCTTCGCCAAGTTCTTCTTCGATTTCAAGTAAGCGGTTGTACTTTTCAACACGTTCTGAACGAGCTGGAGCACCGGTCTTAAGTTGACCACCGTTAACGGCAACAGCTAAGTCAGCGATGAAGGTGTCACCAGTTTCACCTGAACGGTGAGAAATCATAGTGTTGTAGCCGTTCTTACGTGAAAGACGGATAGTTTCAAGGGTTTCAGTAACAGTACCGATTTGGTTCAACTTGATAAGTGAAGCGTTACCAGCACCTTCCTTGATAGCCTTAGTCAAAAGTGCAGGGTTAGTACAAATGAAGTCGTCAAGAACGATTTGGATACGGTCCTTGTGGCTCTTAGTGAACTTAACCATACCTTCAACATCGTTTTCGTCGTATGGGTCTTCCATAGAAATTAATTCTGGGAATTCGTCCAAAAGCTTGTCGTAGTAATCTGCTAATTCTTCATCAGTAAGAACCTTACCTTCAAGGTGGTACTTACCGTCTTCCTTGTTGTAGAAGTATGAAGCAGCACAGTCACATGCGATAGCGATGTCTTCACCTGGCTTGTAACCAGCCTTGATGATTGATTCGTGAAGAGCCTTCAAAGCTTCTTCTGAGTTCTTCATGTTAGGAGCGAAACCACCTTCGTCACCTAAACCAGTTTCGTAACCCATGTCTTCAAGAACCTTCTTCAAGGTGTGGTATACGTTGACGATCTTTTCAAAACCGTCACGGAATGAAGTCTTAGCAACTGGAGTGATCATGAATTCTTGAATGTCAATACCGTTGTCAGCGTGTTCACCACCGTTGATAACGTTGTGGAAAGTTTGTGGCATTTCAAGATCAGTACCGCCAAGGTATCTGTACAATGGAAGGTGAGCATCGTTAGCAGCTGCAACTGCAGTAGCCATTGATACACCTAAGATAGCGTTGGCACCAAGACGACCCTTGTTTGGAGTACCGTCTAAGTCGATCATGGTCTTGTCGATCATTGGTTGGTTGTATGGGTCCATACCCTTAAGAGCATCGTTGATTTCAGTGTTAACATTGTTAACAGCCTTTGAAACACCCTTACCACCAAGACGTGAACCACCGTCACGTAATTCAACAGCTTCGTTTTCACCAGTTGAAGCACCTGATGGAACTTCAGCCTTACCTACGACACCGTTTGAAAGAGTAACGTGAACTTCAACAGTTGGGTTACCACGAGAGTCGAAAATTTCGAGTGCGTGTACATTTTCAATAACTGATTTGAGCATTAATAAACCTCCTCAAAAATTATGGCATGCACAAAAATTTACATACCATACGGAACAATTTTTGCTCCGCTTTACAACACAAATTTTAGCCTAACTTTGTGACTGTGTAAACATATGAAAGCGGTTTACATTTTAAAAATTAGTAAAGTGGGCTAAAAGAATCTATATTGAGGCGCTATAATATATGTATTAATTAAACAATATTATAAAGGATTAAAAAATGGAAAAGATAAAATTAATTGTTGACTCAAGTTCTAATATGGTTGACGATCCGGCACGCAACTTAGAAGTAGTGCCATTGACAATTTCGTTTGGCGGCAAGGATTACCTTGATAATCAAAATTTGAATCTAGCTGAATTTTTGTCCAATATGAATAAAAATGATGTTGCAGGAAAAACAACTTGTCCCAGTATTCAAGCATGGCTTGATGCACTTGAAGGAGTAGAAAAAGCCATTATCATTACTATGACTAGCAGTATGAGTGGTACTTTTTCTTCAGCATTGCAAGCTAAGGCAATGTATGAAGAAAAGCATCCCTTAAGCAAAATTATTGTAGTTGATTCAAGAAGCGCTGGCCCTGAATTGGCAATTATTGTTCATGGTATTGAAAAAATGCTTCAAGGAGAAATGCGATTTGTCGATCTAGAAGAAGGAATTGCCAAATTTAGAATGCAAACTCATTTGCTCTTTGTTTTACAATCACTACATAATTTATCTTTAAACGGTCGTGTTTCTTCAACGGTAGCGAAAATTGCCGGTTTGCTCAAAATCAATTTAATTGGTACCGCAAGTAAGGAAGGAAAACTAGAACTGTTAACTAAAGCACGCGGAATGAAAAAAGCCATTCGTGAGCTTATTAAATATATGAAAGAAGATAATTATCACGGCGGTGAGGTCATTATTGATCACTGCGAAAATGAAAAAGATGCGACGATAATTAAAGAAAAGATTTTAGCAGAATATCCTGCTGCCCAAGTTACTATTCGGCCAATGCATGGTTTGTGTAGTTTTTACGCTGAAGAGGGCGGCATTATGATTGGCTTTCATGAATAAAAAATAAAGATGGTGTTCGACTTTGAACATCATCTTTTTAAATAGCTAAAAATAGTTGTTGTGAAATACTGAAACACACAATTGCTAAACTGGTTGCTCCCAGTACGTCAGAGGGGTAGTGAGCCTTTAAACTTAAGCGGGAGAAAATTACCATTGCCCATAGTGTGATGACTACAATAACAAAACCAATCCCCAAGTCTTTGGCAAACAATTGTAAGACAATTAAGCCCATAGTAGTTGCTCCCAGTACGTGACCGCTAGGGAAACTGTAACCATCTTCTAAGTCAGAATGCTTAATTGGTCGCTGCCGGCGGATTAATTTCTTTAAAATAATTCCCGAAATATCCGCAAAGGCTAACGTCCCTAATACCCATAGTGCGGTTAAATTGCGCTCCTCATTTAAAAGCAGACCTGCTAATAATACATCCCAAACTACCATTAATTTGGGATCATTGATGAAGGCGATCACTTGCCAGTTATAACCATCATGGTGTTTAACTAGTTGATGGTGCAACCAGTGATCAAAGATGTTAAACCGACGTGAATTTTTTACACTAAAAATAAGCCATAGTAAAATTGCCGCAGAAAGCAGCAACACAAAATAATTATTCATTAATAAGAAAATCCCCAATTACTTTTATAAGTAAGTCTATTTTAACCGGAAAAATAAAAATAATCGCAATCTTTAGACAAAATTAATATTATTTTTGAATTATTTGACTTGGTTGTGAACTACTCATTAACGTAAAAAAATCAAGCTTTACAGCTTGATTTTCCACATATTGACAAAAGGAGTGTACAGGATTTGAACCTGCGCGCCAAGGGAAACTTGGTTCGCCGGATTTCGAGTCCGGTGCATTACCACTCTGCCAACACTCCGTAACGAAAATATTATAACCTATTATTGAAATAATGCCAAAATAATTTTGCTAAGTTATAAAATGTGAATTAATTAACAAAATGTCTTGTCAAAGATAGAAAATAATAGTAAACTTAGTTATATCATCATTAAGGGAGTTGTGTTTGTCAAATTAAATAGATCACATACGGAGGGATTTTTGTTGACAAACATAATTAAAACTAAATCATTTTGGTTAGCTGCAGTAATGACTTTATTCTGTTCTGTAGCAGGAATTTTTTTGGCTAAATTACCATACGTAAATTTAATTGGGGCGTTAGTAATTGCTTTGTTATTAGGGATTGCATTGCAAATAACACCTCAAAGCGTACAGGCTGAAGCAAAAAGCGGAATGGGATTCATTTCCAACAAGTTTTTAAGATTGGGGATTATCTTGTTGGGTTTTCGCCTTAATTTAACGAAGTTGGCTGACGCTGGTGTTAAAACCATCTTGGTTGCAGCTTTTGCAGTTAGTGGGACAATTGTGCTTACTTATTGGCTGAGTCGTAAATTTGGGGCTGAAGATGAATTAGCTATTCTTGCAGCTTGTGGTTGTGGTATTTGTGGGGCAGCGGCCGTGATGGGTGTCTCACCTCAGATTGAAACTACAAATGAAGAAAGAAAAAGAGAAAACGAAGTTTTGGCTGTTGCAGTTGTTTGTGTAATGGGAACAGTGTTTACGTTGCTTGAAATTATGTTAAAGCCTTTATTAGGCCTAACTGATACGCAATTTGGCGTAGTTGCAGGTGGTTCTTTACACGAAATTGCCCATGCTGTTGCAGCCGGTAGTGCATTTGGTGAGATTAGTTTAGATAGTGCTTTGATTATGAAATTATCTCGCGTTTTGCTGTTAGCTCCAGTTGCTTTAATTGTAGGCTATTGGTATCAAAAACGCTTGGCAGTTGAGAGTGCAATGGAACATAAAAGAGCACCAAAGAAATTACCGATTCCATGGTTTTTAGGTGGATTTATTTTAACCAGTGTTATTGGTACATTTTTGCCTTTATCTGCTCAAACTTTAGATGCTTTAGTTCAAGCAGCATATGTCTTTTTAGGGATGGCAATGGCTGCTTTAGGAATTTCAGTTAACTTCAAGGTGATTTTCAAGCGTGGTGGTTCAGTCTTTGGTGCTGCCGCAATTAGTTCAACGTGTTTATTGGTCTTCATGATTATTATGAGTAAGCTATTCTTTTAATGAAGAGCGCGTAAAATAGGCAGAGCAGATAATTTGTTGTAACCACTTTCATCAGCTATAATTTAGGTTACAGAGCAATTCGGTGAAAGAGGTAAGTTTATGAAATATGCAAAAACAAAAGAAATCTTAAATCAAGCTGTGGCTGATATCACTCAATTAATAATGGTTGTACGTCAACAGCATTGGTATATGCGTGGAGCAGAGTTTTTAAAGTTGCACCCATACCTAGATGAAGTAATGGACGAACTTGATGAGCAACGGGATTTAGTTGCTGAAAGATTAATTACAATTGATGGCTCGCCTTATTCTAGTTTGCAAGAGGTGCTTGAACATACTAAGATTGAAGCTCATCCTGGTGAATGGGGCGTTTCAACGAGAGAACGATTTGCTACAATTATTGCTGGTTATCGCTATCTGGAACATCTTTATGAAGAAGGGATCAAGGCTAGTGATGAGGAAGGCGATTATGGTTCAAATGATATTTTGACTTCCTGCCATACTGCGATTGATAAAAGAATCTGGATGATGCAAGCACAAATTGGTGAAGCACCAAAGATCGATGAATAAATGATAAGAATGCATTTCTACTGTTGTGGGGATGCATTTTTGCATGTTGGAAACATTTTTCGACCACTTAGTAATTTTAGATTGAAAAATAGTAATATGATAGTAAACTTAAAGAAAAATAAAAATGATTAAGAGAAAAAATTTGGAGGAGCAAAATATGTTTTTCAGTAAAAAAGCTAGTGGTAAAGTAAAAACAATTGATGAAGTATTAAGCAATGATAATTTTGATCAATTAAGTGTAGATTTAGTTGATATGGATTTTGCCTTAGTAGGTGGTGACCACTTTGAAGTGCATTACCATGGACCAGAAGATAAGAAGCCGATTGTAACTAATGTAGGCAAAGTACTTGAGCTAAAAGAACCTAAGGTTGAGCGCAAGAATGGTAAATTCTGGGAAAAGGCTGGCATACAAATTAATATTGTGGGCCGTGATGATGTGGGCATGTTAAAGGTTACGATTCCGATTAATCAGAAATTAACCAATACTACAATCAAAATAACAAGTGGGGATGCAGTAATTAAGCAAGTTGGATTAGAGACATTAATATTTACTTCTGTTAGCGGAGATTTAAGCTTGCAGAAAGTAAAGGCAGATGAGGTAGCTATGACCGAAACTTCTGGAGATATTAAATTAGAAAAAGTGTTGGTAGATCATGGCAAGATTAATTTGGTAAGTGGAGATTGTACTATTCAAGATAGTCAAATTCTAACCGAGTTAAAGGCTATGACTACTTCGGGCGATAACTTAGCTAAAAATATTGAAGTAGACCAATGTGATTTGCAGACTGTGAGTGGTGATAATTTAATCTTTGGCGGAAGAGCAAGTCACGCACAGATCGGTAAAGAGCTGAATGGCAGTAGTTTGACACTTAGTACTTTATCTGGTGATAATACGGTTAAATAGATTAATAAGAATTGGCAGCACCAGGATGTTACTAGCAGATTGATTGAACAAAAGTATATTGATAGAAAGATAACATTAATATGATGAATGATTTTTCCGACCTTAGAATCGATTTTTTACGTGAAATGGGGGTTGATTATTGATAATGAAAAATTTTTTGGTCATGTAACTTCAGAATATGGTTATCATGAAATTGTTTGGCAATATCTTGATCATTTTATTGAAGAAACTAATGATGATTTCATTAAGACTAAAAGAAAGACTACCTTTGAAGAAATCTATGCTTTTTATTGCTTAGATCAAAAATTAAAAAATGCTATGATGATTAGTCTACAGTTGTTTGAGCAAAGTTTTAAAGTGGCTTTAGCAGAGATCAGTTTCATTGCAGATGCCAGAAATACAGCGAAAAATATAAATCCACGTACTGTTAACAAAAAACAATTTCTGAATGAAAAATATCAGCTAAAGGATGGTCGGGTGATCCATCGTGGTGATGTGAAATCGCGTATTTGTCATATTAAACCAAACTATCTTGAACCCTATGAAGGCTATACTCAGCTTCATGGTCATGCAGAGCAATGGGTAATTACATGATTAACATAAGAATTGGATAAATCAAAGCATCATAATAACCTTTTGACATGTAATAGACTAATATCATTAGTGAAACATCATTTAAAGAATTTTTACAGGAAAGAGTAATTATATGAATAAGAAGAAAATAATGTTGTTTTCGGTCGCAGCATTGATGACTATTAGTCCAGTGGTACCATTGGCTGCTTCATCTTTGCCAGCACAAGCAGCAACCAATCAATCTAAAATCGGTACTTTAGCTCTTCCTAAAAAGAGCAATGATTATCAATTCAGAGTTTATACTCGAAATGGTAAATTTACTTCATTTAAGAAGTTGACCTCTGGTAAAACAATTAAGTTCTATGGTCAAGCTAGATACGTTAAAGGCGCTAAGAAGACTTATTTTGATGTAGGTTTAGGTAGTCAACGAATTATTAATGGAAAACGAGCAATTTCCTTAGGTAAAGGTGGCTATCTTGATAGTAAAGCATTAGGTGGTTCTCTGACCAAAGGCGTAACAACTATCATCACTTTAGCCCGCAATACCACGATTATGAATCAAAATGGTAAACAGCTTTCTTACTGGAATGGAAAGAGAGCGACATATAAAAAAGGCGCTAAAATTGTAATTAATGTTCCTTATTATTATGCGCCAATGACGCTCTACAATATTGGCAACGGTAATTATCTGAAGGGAAGTCAATTAGCAGAATTAAATGGCAAAGGAACTCTAACCTTGATTACCAACACTTATGTTTACAATAGAGAGGGTCAACGAGTTAGAAGTCAAGGTAAATTGTTGAACGGCCAAACTATTAACCATGAGGGTTCAACCGTAAAAGCAACTCGCAATTCAAAATTTGTTTTCTATCCCAAAGATGGTGAAGCAAATGAAAGTACAATGACCCTCAAAACAACCGCCATTGGTGGTCAACCATATTTTGCTATTGGTAAAAACAAGTATGTCAAGGCTGCTAATGTCGGTTATACTGATGGTCATATGTTGTTTGATAATGGCACGGTTACGGCAACGATGACTGATGATACATATGCTTATAATTCCAGTTTTAAGCAAACCAAAAAGATTTATCGTGCCGGACAAAAGGTACAGCTTGATGGTTACAAAATTGATAATTCATTGTCAGATCCACAATTATACTTCCATGTTAAAGGCACTAACTATTACTTGTATGTAACTGATGCAGGTGAATATGGTGATAGTGGAACTGTATTTGGACATGACTTTGTAGGATTTACTACTAGAACGATGTTAAATATAGATAACAAGTAAAGCATTTAAAAAACATCCTTCACTTTGAGGGATGTTTTTTGATGAAGAGAGAAGGAATCAAAGTCGCTTTTACAATATTGTTAATCGCTTAAAAATAAAATAACTATATTTTGGTAATTATTTTTCTATTGTATAATGCCAAACTCATAAGGCGTTTGCTTGAACATTATACTGAAATTGCTTTATACTAAGACTAGATTAAAGTATTTAAAAAGTAGAGAGGTCAGGATAATGAGTAAACAAGAGAAGACGGATCTTGAAAAAGATGATATTCAAGATGTGGTAAAAAAACTAAAAGTTGACCCGCAAAAAGGATTGACTTCCCAAGAGGCTCAAGCTCGTTTGCAAAAGTACGGACCGAATGCCATCACGGCTAAGCAGGAACCAATGTGGTTAAAGTTTTTGAAGGACTTTACTGGTCCAATTGCTTATATGATTGAAGCGGCCGCAATTATTTCTGCGATTATTGGTCACTGGGATGATTTTTTCATTATTATTGTTTTGCTGTTGTTCAATGCTTGTATTGAATTTTGGCAATCTCGTAAGGCGTCAAATGCGTTAGCAGCTTTGAAGAAGGGCTTGGCTCCAACTGCTACAGTTTTACGTGATGGCAAATTTGAAACGATTGATGCAAGTAAATTGGTTCCAGGTGACATTGTTAAAATCCGTCTTGGTCAAATTGTACCGGCAGATTTACGCTTTGTTAGTGGGGACTATGCTTCAATTGATCAAGCTGCCTTAACTGGTGAAAGTTTGCCAGTAACTAAAAAAATTGGTGATGAAGCATACTCCGGCAGTATTGTTAAAAAAGGTGAGATGACAGGTGTTGTTATTGCCACTGGCTCTAATACCTTCTTTGGTAAAACTGCTAAGTTGGTTGCTTCAGCTGGTGGTAAAAGTCATGCTCAAGAGGCAATGTTTAAGATTGGTAATTTCTTGATTATCGTTGCCGTAATTTTAGCGGTAATTATGGTTGCCTTCAGAGTATACAATGACTTGGTAGCTCATACTTTCGGCATCAAGACTGCTTTAAACATTTTGCAGTTCGTCCTGGTTTTGCTGGTTGCTTCTATTCCTGTGGCCATGCCAACCGTCTTTTCAATTACGTTGGCACTTGGTGCGTTAAATCTATCTAAGAAAAAGGCGATTGTTTCTAGACTAGCTTCAATTGAAGAAATGGCTGGGGTAGATATCTTATGTAGTGATAAGACTGGTACTTTAACCAAGAATCAATTAACCTTGGGTGATACAACTTTAATTAATGCTAAAGATGCCCAAGATGTAATTAAAATTGGTGCTTTAGCTTCAAGAAAAGAAGACAATGACCCGATTGACAACGCAGTTATTAAAGCTTTGAAAGATCAGAGTGTTTTAGCTGACTGGACAATGGAAAAGTTTATTCCATTTGATCCAGTATCTAAGCGAATCGAAGCTCATCTAATTAATAAGAATACTAAAGAAGAATTATGGGCTATTAAGGGTGCTCCACAAGTTGTAGCTAAATTAAGCAGTGATCCAGACGTCCAAAAGAAAGTTCTCGATACTACTGATGCTTTAGCAAAAAGAGGGTATCGTGCCTTAGGTGTAGCTGAAAGTAAAGATCAAGGCAAAACTTGGACAATTCTCGGTGTATTGTCGATGTTCGATCCACCACGAGACGATTCCAAGAAGACAATTGATGACTGTAAGCGTGAAGGTATCAGTGTCAAGATGATTACTGGTGATGATACCGCAATTGCGATTGAAACTGCCAAAAAGTTAGGCATGGGTACTAATATTTATAATGCTACTAAAGTCTTTCCAAAGAATCTTGATCCTGATCATGTTCCCGCCGATTTGGAAAAGTTGATTGCGCAAGCTGATGGCTTTGCTAGAGTATTCCCAGAACATAAATATGCAATTGTTAAAACTTTACAAAAGCAAGGTCATATTGTAGCGATGACTGGTGATGGTGTTAACGATGCCCCTGCTCTAAAGCAAGCTGACTGTGGTACAGCGGTTGCGGGTGCTACTGATGCTGCCAGAAGTGCGGCTGCTTTGATTTTGACTTCACCAGGTTTATCAGTTATTCAAACTGCGATTACCGAAGCAAGAAAGATCTTTGCGAGAATTACTAGTTACACAATTTATCGTGTTGCTTTGACCATGAATATCATGTTCTTGGTTGTTTTGTCATCAATTTTATTGAACTTCCAACCATTAACAGCAATTATGATCGTGGTTATGTCACTACTTGATGATTTGCCAATTATGACTATTGCATATGACCATACTTATGTTTCTAAGAAGCCAATTAGATGGCAGATGAAGAAGATTTTGACAACTTCATCAATTTTAGGCGTATTCGCAGTAATTCAATCAATGTTGCTGTTAGTTGTAGGATATATGTCAGTTAAGAATCCTGGTTCAATTAGTATTTTCCAAGTTGGCGGCTTTTCACAATTGCAGACGATTATGTTCTTGCAATTAGTTGCTGGTGGGCACTTACTATTGTTTGTTACTCGTCAAACTAAGTGGTTCTTTGAGAGACCATTCCCAGCTCCAATTCTATTCTGGGCAATTGTAATTACTCAAATTTTTGCGGCATGTGCTTGTTACTTTGGCTGGTTCGTGCCAAGAATTTCATTGTGGATGATCTGTGAGATTTGGATTTATAACATTGCTTGGATGTTTGTATTGAATATCATCAGAATGATCATTGAAAAAGTTCAAAAATAAGTAGATACAATTAAATAAGTAAAAGCATGGCTTGAGCCATGCTTTTTGTTTGGTAAAAATTTGATCTAAGGAGAGTATTATGGACGAATCAAAATACACTCATGTCAAAGTGCCTAAAATTGACTGGCAAGCTAATTATGATGTTATTGTATTAGGCTTTGGTGGTGCAGGAGCAACAGCTGCTAGATTTGCCGCTGATAATGATGCAAAAGTATTAGTTGTAGACGTGGCTCCTTATGGTCATGAAGGCAATAATACTAGGTATTCTGCACAATTACTTAGTACAGGAATTGATTACGATAAGCTTAAAAAATATTATCTTGGCTTGACACATCCTATGAATTTACCTGAAGATATGGTTGATACATATGTACATGGAATGTGCAATATGCGGCATTATGTCGAAAAATATTTAGGCGTTAAGCCAGTTAGTTTTATTAACAACTTTACTAAAATTCCTAGGTCTATCGGGCTGTGTTTGTCAAGAATATCCTGAACTAGCAGGACATGAGGCCCGTGCGATTCATTTAATTCAAGGCCCGGTATCGAAGGTAATAAAAGGCGCACAAATTGAAAAGCTAGGACAAAAAATTAATGTCTTAGCTAGAAAGGGCGTCATTTTAACTACAGATGGTTTTGAAAATAACAAAGAAATGATCCCAAACTATCTAGCTGCGCCCAAGTTAACACCATCAGGCACTATTTACAATAAGGAATGGTATTTCCATGGCTCAAGAAGTTGGTGCCCAAATGTGGCATATGGATAATTATGAATCTTTAGGATTGCTGTACGGTTTGTCATTCGATACACCAGAAGGCGAAAGATCCAAGTTAATTCTAGGTTGGCCAAGTTTAAACCATGGTAGTGTTTTTATGGTTGTAGATGATGGTAAAAGATACTTTAATGAAGCTGGTCCAAATCGTCATGGTCATATTTTCGATCATGGTATTTGGCGTGTGCCACGTACTCATGAAAAGCCGTATATTATTTTCGACCAAAAGCAATATGAAAAGATTGGATCTGAGCCGATTCCACATTTATATGGTTCTGGTGAACTAGGTGGCATTAATGCCAACCAATATCAAAGCGGTGGCAATTTAGCTGAGTGTTTAATCTTTGGTAAAATTGCCGGCGAACAAGCAGCAAAGGTGACTGATGATAATAAGATTAAAAATATCGAAGTAGTTCAAAGCCATGAAAGAGAAGATGTTGGTAAAAAAGCTTTGAAAGAAATACCAGAAAGGATTGTAGTTAAAAATTCTGCCGATGTTGATGCAGGAACTGGGGCTTCTGCTACTAGTCGAGCAATTAGCGAAGCTGTAAAGAAAGCAATTGAAAGCAAAAAATAGTGTATAAAATATTGATTAGTTATAATTAATGTTTTATATAAATTAGGGTGCACTTAGTAATGACGAATAGTCATTATTACTAAGTGCTTTTTATTATTGAACTATAATGAAATAGCCATTTAAATCATTGATATTATACAGTTCGTAACGTTTGAAGTCACATGCAGCGGATGTTATTATGAAGCTGAACAAAGAAGTAACATTTTATGCACAGAGGCGATAAAGGTGTTGGACAAAAATAAACTCAATGAGAGGCAAACATATTCAATTAGAAAAATAACTGTTGGAGCTGTGTCGGTGTTAATAGGATTAACCTTTTTTGGCTTTAGTGGCGCTCGGGTTGATGCTGCTACGACTAACAGTCAAGCAGTGAAATCAGAGCAAGTTGAAAATATTAATCACCAACAGCAACCTGATCAAAAAGCTTCGTTTGTTGAACAATCTAAAGATGAGCATCAACAGGTAATTAAAGCAGAAATGAAAACTGTATATTCGCAATTAAAGACTGAAAATGAAACTAATCAGGCAATTGTTCCGGGAAAGAATAATACAACCAGTGGACCAAAAGTAAATGGTCAGGGTAAAAACGCTATAATAACCAATGTGCCAAATAATGGTTCAGTTGAATACGATTATTCCATTACAGCTAAGAATAAAAATAACGGTCAAACTCAAGCAGTTTCCGCTGCAGATGCGGGCAAAAATAATAATGCTATTTTAGTTGATAAAAATGCCCAGGATGTCGAAGCACATTTAACCCTTAAGAATACTACTTCAAATGATCAAATGATTGGTAATAGTGCCAATGACACTAATCCGCATCCTAACGATGAAGCAGACTTAATGATCAATGCGTGGTATGAATCTTCGCAAAAAATGGGTTTACAAATTAGTAGTGCTAAAGCAGCTAACGTAGTTTTTATTCAAAATGGTCAAGTAATAGAAAATAATGCTTTGCCAGTTTATTACTTAGCGCAAAATGGCACTTGGTACACATATGAAGAAATGATGAAGGATTTTGGTGCTAGTGCAATTAACAACGTAAGGCAGATTGGCTTTAGAGGAATTCTTCCGGCTCAGACTACTGCTCAGATGAATGTTCCGTTGGTAATTGATCCAACTGGAGATCAATTTAATGAAATTGATTTAAAGTCTTACAATGATCAAAGCATTTATGTCAGGACCTACGCGGAGCCGAAGAAACTTTGGACTGTAGATGAGGTGAAAAATGATCCAATTCGTTTAGTAACTAGAAATCAAGATGGCAGTTATAATACTATTGATTTACCTCAACTTGATGGTCAGTTGCCAAAAATAGGCGAAGTAGTTGAGATTACTAATTCTGGCAATATTCTTGATCCTAGTGACCAAACGCTTTATGTAGGTGGCGATTATGATATTAAATTATCAAAGATTCAAGCGGTGATTGATAAATATGGCTATTCAGTAGATCCGCAAGCGAAAGATTTAACTACCCTGATGCCGGTTTATAGCTACAACACAATTAGTGATAATAATTTATTAGTGATTCATGGACTGAGCAAAGAAGAGCAAAATAAACGGATCTTTTACGTTGAAGTACACCAAATTATTGCTACTAAAGATGAAACTTTTGATCAAGGGTCACAGGAAGCCCAAGATTGGAATTATCATCAAGGTGTCACAGACGTCTTTAATGTTCAAAATCCCAAGAGCGTTTATAATGGCTATCTATTAGAGAATGTGCCAGCTAATGTGCAAGATGTTCAATTAGTAAAGATTACCAATGAGAATGGAAATGTGATCAAGGGAATTAATGGTCAAACTCCAGCTGGCAAATATATTGTAACGGTTTCTTATAGATTAAACGGTTCGCATGAAAAGGATATGAATATCGAAAATAGTTATCTTGTAAATATTCTTCCAGTTCAGCAACCACAACCCGGTAGCCCAGATGTACCGGCTACTCCACCAACTCCGAGTCAACCAGTGACGCCATCAACTCCAGTTCAACCAACTCAACCAACTACGCCGACAGAAAATAATAACATTACTCCGCAGCCGGAAAATACAGATAAGACGAATAATGTTATGCCAAAAGGTGAAAAGACAAATAATCCAAAAGAAACCAATAAATCACACAGAGGGGTAAATAATGAAGTGAAAAGTGAAACTATTACCCCAAAGGGTGAAAAAGCTGTTGCTCATCATTTCGTTAAGAAAGAACTGCCAACTAGATTAGTTAGTCCAAAAGCAACTGTGAGAACTACCAAAAAAGTTGAAACTCAAAAGGCAACGGCACAAAAGAATACTTTGCCACAAACTGGCGAAAAGCAAGCGGGGTTAGCAACTCTTGGCGCAGTACTTGCAGCAATTGCTGGAATATTTGGTTTGGCCGCTTTTAGAAAGAAAAGCTAAGTAATTAAATATTTAATAAGTTAGAATAGAGCCTCAATTTTGAAGCTCTATTTATTTTTTAATTATTTTAGTTGACAAGCAAAATACAAAATGATCTTCGTGATGGATGAGTATCCTTATTTTGCAGAGTCAGCCAGTGAGATCAGCTCAGTCTTGCAATATGCGATTGATCATCTTTTTTAAAAAAAACAATATTATGTTCATTCTCTGCGGCTCTTCCATGTCATTTATGGAGCATCAGGTTTTAGGATATAAGAGTCCACTTTATGGTAGAAAGACTGGGCAATTCAGAATTCGTCCATTTGATATCTTTAATACTAAAAAGATGTTATCTAAAGTTAATAGCGATGATTTGTTAGCTTATTATGGGATTACTGATGGTATTCTGCAGTATTTGAGCTTCGTTGATCAAAATTTGAGTGTAGCAGATAATATTCAACAAATGTTCTTGAATCAAAATGCACCGTTGCAAGATGAGCCTAATGTGCTTTTGCAAGAGGAATTGCGTAAGCCAGTAACTTATTTTTCGATTTTAAATGCTTTGGCTCATGGTAAAAATAGAAGCTCGCAGATTAGTCAAGCAATTGGAATGAGTAATGGTAGCAGTATTAGTGCATATCTTAACAACTTGATTGATCTAGAGATCATTGAGCGCAAACAGCCGATTTTTGAAAATAATGCTAGGAAAGCTATTTATGTTTTCAAGGATAATATGTTCAAGTTCTGGTTCAAATTTATTGCGGAAGCACAGGATCAGATTGCACTTGAAAGAACTAAGGGAGTTTTGCTTGGTATTATGGATGAGTTACCCCGCTTTCTTGGTCCTGTATTTGAACAGACTTCAAGAGATTGGTTATGGCAGCAAGACGATCTTCCATTTTATCCTAAGAGGATTTCTAGCTGGTGGAGCAATAATCCGATTAAGCATCGCCAAGAAGAAATTGACGTGATAGCTAGCAATCATGATGATTCTGAGGCGATAGTCGGGGAATGCAAGTGGAGAAATGCAGATAAGCTGAATCATGAAATGATTGATACATTAATTATTAGAGCTGCGTTATTGCCTAAAGTGAGAAAGACGTATTTGTACTTTTTCGTGAAAGAGCCGACTGATAATTTTAAGAAGTATGCTAAAGAACATAATGTTAGGGTTGTGGAATATCAGAAATTTTTTGGATGGATAAAGAAAAAAAGAGCAGTAACAAAAAATCTCGAACCGTCATATTTCTCTTTAATCTCGGTAAGTGTTACATTAAAGGTAACCAAAGAAAATTAACAGATTGGAGGAAATACAAATGGATGAGTTTGATCAAAATCTAGGTCGCCGTCATATAGTTGATGCATCTGGGTTAAATGTCTTTTTAAGTAAAATTTATGGCTATATGGCATTGGCTGTCTTTGTTTCAGCCTTGAGTGCCTATCTTACGATGACCGTTTTTGCTAAGCAAATGGTTGCCTTAATGGTTAGTCACCCATGGACGATGTGGCTGCTATTATTATTGCCAATTGCATTAACTTTTGTTATTAACTTTAGAGCTACTCGAAATCCAGTAGCTAGCTTTATTTTACTGATAATTACGGCAATTATTTATGGAATTACTTTTGCCTTCATTGCAGGAGCTTATACAGGACAAGATATCGCTTCCGCCTTCATTGCTTCAGCTAGCGTATTTGTGGTAATGGCAATTATCGGGACGGTAACCAAAAAGGATTTAAGCAGATGGGGTTCGTATGCTTCAGCTGCATTAATCGGTTTGATTGTGGCGATGCTAGTTAATTTGTTCCTAAAGAACCCAATGGTTAGTTACATTTTCTCATTTATTGCAGTGATTATTTTTATAGTTTTAACTGCTTGGGATGCCCAAAGAATGAAAAATATTTATTTGCAATTTGGTGATCAAGTTTCCACTAATGGCTTAGCCGTCCTTGGTGCATTGCAGTTATATCTAGATTTCGTTAACCTATTTTTGCAATTTTTAACTATTTTTGGCTTTAACGATGACCGGAATTAAAGTGAACTTGAGATAATCAAAAAGACAGATCGACTAATTTAGTCGGTCTGTCTTTTGATGAAGTCGATAATGTTATCAACTTGTTTGGAATGTTGTTTTCCATACACAATGCCAAAGGAAATCGTGCAATCCCAGTTGACTGATTTTGACTTTAACATGGGATGGGCGGTTTGTCAATCTTCTGCACTGCAAAGTAGCCAATTATTTTTTACACATTCATTTAGAGTAGTAATATCAAAGCCAGATATATTCTCAATTATGATTTTAGGATTTTTTTATTTAAAATAGCGCGTGCTTGGTCAAAGCATTTAAATCCGCCTGCTGCAGGGAGAGCAATAAATTGAAAAACTAAATTAGGATATTTAACTGAAATATCCTTCCAAAGATTGCTGGTGTAATTACCGGTAGTTAAAGGACTAACACCAATTTTTAATACGAAATTATATCAAAAATTGGCGGAGGAAAATTATGAATAACGACGAAAAATTTATGAAGCGAGCTATTGAATTATCTAGATTAGCTGTCAGACATAGAAATGATCCTTTTGGTGCAGTTTTAGTTACTGATATTTTGCAAGGTGAAAGTAAGGAAGTTTTAGCTGCGTATTTTGGTAAGTAATACACTTATTGAAAATATTTGAAAAAAGTTTATTTGGGGCTAATAACAAAGTTTTTACTTAAAAGAAAAATCCTATTAAATCAAGGTTTGTTAAATACCAAGATTTAGTAGAATTTCTTAATTTCTGATTTCTTTCTAGCTATCTATTTTATCTGTTTGTTAAGTGAAATCATTTCAAGTAAGCTTTGAGCAGTTAAAGCCCCCTCGTTGCCTGCTTTCAAGCCAGCTCTTTGTAAGGCTTGTTCGATATTTTCAGTAGTCAAAATACCAAAAGTGACAGGGACTTTTGCTTCAAGATTCATTTGCATAATTGCATTGGTAACATTTTGAATAATCATACTGTAATGGTCAGTTTCACCTTTAATAACAGCCCCTAAGGTCATGATACCATCATAGTTATTTTGAATAACAAGCTTTTTAGCGGTAAAACCAATTTCAAAAGCACCTGGGACCCAATAAATATCAATCTGATCCTCAAGCACTCCAAATTGCTTTAAGGTGGCAACAGCGCCGTCAACTAAATGATGGGTAACGATTTCGTTAAACTTAGATGCCACAATTGCGATGCGATAATTATTGTTTTTAAAATTTCCTTCGTAAATATTCATTTATATGCTCCTAATTATAGTGCTTCTAAAAAATGATGGAACTTGTCTCGTTTAGTTTCTAAATAATCATGATTTATCTTATTAGCAGGAATTTCTAAAGGAATTCTTTGTTCAATAGTGATGCCGTTATTTTTTAATTGATCAATTTTATCAGGATTATTAGTAAGTAAATTAATATGATTAATTCCTAAATCTTTTAAAATCTTGACCGCAGTTGCGTAGTCTCGTTCATCTGGCTTAAAGCCCAGCATCTCATTTGCTTCGTAAGTGTCGTAGCCATGATCTTGTAAACCATAAGCTTTTAATTTATTGATTAGTCCAATTCCACGTCCTTCTTGGCGTAAGTAAAGAATTAAGCCGTTACCATTTTTAGCAATTTGCTTCATTGCCATGTGCAGTTGATCGCCACAATCGCAACGCAGTGAGCCGAATGTGTCACCAGTGAGACATTCGGAGTGAAGACGTACTAGAACTGGCTTTTGGGGATCAATCTCTCCTTTGATAAGAACCAAATTTTCATTAGCGTAAGCCTTAATTTTAAAATTACCATATTTAGTAGGAAGATTTACAAATTCTGAGCGTTTACTCACAGGACTATTAATGTATTCTTGTAGTTCTGCAATTGTTAAAAATGGTAAGTGATATTCTTTAGCAATTTCTTTCAGTTGAGGACGACGAGCCATATGTCCATCAGCTTTCATAACTTCACAAATATATGCAACTTCTGGTTCACCAGCAAGATGAGCTAAAGCAATAGAAGCTTCTGTGTGACCATTACGATTCTTGATTTGATCATCTTTAGCAACTAATGGAAAACAGTGGCCTGGTCTAAAGAAATCTTCTGGTTTGGAATTAGGATCAGCAATTGCCTTGATAGTTGCTGCACGATCATAAGCAGAAATACCTGTAGTGGTAGTTTTGTAATCAACACTGATTGTAAAAGCAGTACCGTATGGATCAGTATTATTTTCTTCCATTTGGTAGAAATTTAAACGTTTAGCAATTGTTTTACTTACAGGGGTGCAAAGTAAGCCGCGAGCATGTTTGGTCATAAAGTTAACATTTTCAGGAGTA
This sequence comes from uncultured Lactobacillus sp., assembly GCF_947367125.1. Classification (GTDB taxonomy): domain Bacteria; phylum Bacillota; class Bacilli; order Lactobacillales; family Lactobacillaceae; genus Lactobacillus. The sequence goes on along the minus strand of NZ_CANBCQ010000015.1, from coordinate 15,399 downwards.
ACTTTAGACCCTAAGCCGATCATGTCACCTTCAGATTCACGATCTTCATCATCAGCAACAATCACTAAACCACCATTTTTCATCCATTGAATTGCATCTTGAATTTTTTTAACATCCATTTTAATTTCTCTTTTCTAAATTTTGAGCGACGTATTTTCCAATAATGTCGGTTTCCAAATTTACTTCATCATTTATCTGTAAGTTTGCTAAATTAGTTTCAGCTTGAGTATGTGGAATTAGACCTACCGAAAAACTGTTGTCTTTAACGTCCATCACTGTTAATGAAACGCCGTTTAAAGCGATACTACCTTGAGGTACGATCTGTGTTGATAATCGAGCAGGAAACTTAAACCAAATTTCAATTGCATTTTCGTTCCGTACTTTTTTAGTAACCGTTGCCAAGTCATCGATATGACCTGTAACAAGATGACCTTCTAGACGCTGACCGACTTCTAATGACCGCTCAATATTAAGTTGATCACCATTATGTAAACTCTTAAAAATAGTTTTCTTATAAGTCTGAGGCATCATGGTTACGACAAAGCTAGTCTCAGTAAAACTTTCAACCGTCAAACAAGTTCCATTAATTGCAATTGAGTCACCGATTACTAGTTCATTAGTGAAATCTGCAGGGCAAGAAACGGTTAACTTAATTGTCCGCTTGTGTTTGTCAATTTTTTTAATATGGGCATCCCCACGAACCAAACCACTAAACATGTTTTAATTCACCTGCAATTCGTTCGTTATCTCCTAAGATTGTTCGTTTAATATTTGTTAAATGAACCGTTTCGTTTGGTACTAAACCTGTTACGCCTTCATCTCCAAGAAAGATCGGCGCTGTATATTTAATTACTTCATTAACAAAAATTTCATTCATAATTGCTTTTTCCAAAGTAGGGCCACCTTCTACATAAACTGACTGGATTCCTTTTTTACTCAAATAATTAAATACTTCTTGGATCTTTTCTGTTTCTAAATGAATAACTTCAATTTTAGGATTATTAAAGCAATTTTCTGCCATTTGTTCATTTTGAGTAAAAATCCAGGTGGAATTAGTGTCACTTAATAAGTTAAGGTGTAAATGATTTAACAGCCGTCCGCGACGGTCAATGATAATGCGAATTGGCGGGTAGTCACTTTTGATATTAGTTCCTAAAATCGGGTTATCGATGATCGCAGTTGTAGAACCAATCATAACTGCTTGATAATCTGCGCGTTCAGAATGTACTTGCTGATACACAGCTTGATTAGTGATCGGAGTTCGTTGACCATGGATTGCAACTTTATTATCTAAACTAGTTGCTTCTTTAACTGCGACCCAAGGAAAATCATGCTGGTAAAAATAGCTATAGAACTTATTAAGTTCACTTGCTTCATCGGCTAAAACACCTGTAGTTACTTGAATTCCAGCATTTTTTAATTTGGCAATTCCTTTCCCAGTAACTAATTTATGGGGATCCACTTGAGCAATTACTACTCGCTTAATTCTACTTTTGATAATTAGGTCTGAGCAGGGTGGTTGTTTACCATAATGGTTACAAGGTTCAAGGGTAACATAGAGAGTTGAATTAAATAATTGTTCTGGGGTTAATTTTGAAATGGCATCGCGTTCTGCATGATTTTGTCCGTAGTGGTGATGGTAACCAGTGGCTAAAATATGATTGTTTTTAACAATAACTGCACCAACCATAGGATTTTTCCATGTTTGATAGCGACCTTTTTTGGCTTCTTTTAAAGCTAAATTCATATAAAAATTGTCTTTTTCCATTAAAATCACTTCCTCGTAGAACAAAAAAAGAACCTCGAGTATTTCTCGAGGTTCGACAATGATATTCAAAGTCAAATAATCAAGGCAAACGCAAACAAGCGTTGCTTACCGGTTATCATTCTTCTATCATCTAGACTATACTATCGGTACCGATTATCGGGTTCCACCGTTTGCACGGTTTGCGGACTTTACCGCCGGTCAGGAATTTCACCTTGCCTCGAAGAACATTTATTTAATTCAATTTCATCATAAGGCTGAATTAGATAATTGTCAACAATTAATTTAAGCGGTTCCAAGTGAAAAGTGGCTGAAAAGCCTGTAGTTATCGTGAGTTAGCTAATTAAAATTATTTAGCTATCGCAACTTGCTTACTTTTTAAAAGCATATATAATAGCTATCAAGAAAAACAATTAATTGTATCGAGGTAACGAATTATGAAAATGAATCTTGAAGGAAAACTTGCTTTAGTTACTGGTTCTACTAAAGGAATTGGGAAAGCTATTGCAATTGAACTAGCTAAAGAAGGAACAAATAATCATTAATGGTCGTCAAAAAGAAACTGTTGATGAAGTAGTAGCTGAAATTAAAGAAAATTATCCCGACACTATTCCTCAAGGTGCGCCATATGATCTTGAAGATGCCAAACGGCGTAAGGGGCTATTTGAAAAGTTTCCAGAGATTGATATTTTGGTCAATAATATGTGAATGTATACTCTGGCAACGCTTTAGCTAAGTTCTACTTACCTAAGATGTTTGATCAAGACTTTGGGCGAATCATTTCATTGCTAGTGAAGAAGCAATTATGCCATCAGGCAAAATGCCGCAATACAGTTTGACTAAGACAATGAATTTATCAATTGCTAAAAGTTTGTCAAAACTTACTAAGGGTACGCACGTGACTGTAAATACAATTATACCTGGCTCTACTCTTACTGAAAGTGTTGAAGCAATGATCAATGACATGTACAAAGATTCTGATCTGCCAAAAGAAGAATGGGAAAGTGACTTTATGAAGAATCACCGTCCACTTTCACAAATTCAAAGACTAATTCGTCCAGAAGAAATTGGCCGCTTTGTAACCTTTGTAGCTAGTCCATATGCGTCATCATTTTTAGGTGAAGCGCTTAGGCTTGATGGTGGATTGGTGCCAACAATTTTTTAATTCTGATCCTATTTGCTCCATTGATCTTGCGATTTTTCAATTAAAGTCATAACACGATCTTTATTTTGCTTTAAATAAGTTGCATAGAACTTTTGATGAGCTACTTTATCTGATAAAGGACGAACAGTTCGATTATTAGGTAAATTGTAGCCCCATTGAGAATCTAAGCTGGTTAAGTTAGTGGTGAAGAAAGGAAACACTGAATATTGTAGGATTTCACTATATTCAGTAGATTCATTTTGAAAAATGATCTTGCTATCTGGGATTTCATCATGATAGATCTTAGTCCAAAAGCCAATTGGAGAAGGACTTAAAATAGTTTTGCCTTTAAGCTTCTTGAAGGATAGTTCCTTATTTTTATTTAATTTGCATTCAGATTGAAGATTAACCGACATTGATTCTGTGCCTAGATAAGTTGAGGTAATATCACGGTCTTCAATTGGAAAATTAATTAAAACGCAAGTTAGTTGATGTTCACTTAGTAACTTTTCAAAGTTGTTTTCAAATTATTCTTAATCTGGATATTTTTATCATGTAGAGATCGGAGGACAATTCCTGGTTCTGGAGCATTAAAACCAACGACTAGGGTAGTCTGATCTTTGTCAAACTGTTTAACTTTTTTAGTGAAGTCTAAATTATTATTAATTAGTTTCTTTGCTTCGCGAGCGGTATATTTTCCCGTTTCACTCAAGTACAATTTGTTAGGTTTACGAATAAAAAGTTTTACGCCAAGTTCATCTTCTAATTTTTTCATAGAATGTGTCACAGCAGGCTGAGTCAAGCCAAGAACTTCTGCGGTTTTAGCGCTGGTACTATATTTAGCAAATGTGACTAATTCTTCCAGTAAGTAATTTTCAATCATTCTTATACCTCGTGACAGTAAATCTAATTTATCCTAGCATGAAAAAATGTGAATTTCCAAGAGGATTTATTCTTCGTATAATCATTTATGAAAATTGAAGTTAAAAATGTGAAAGAAGAATGACTTATGGTACGAGTAGTAATTTTAACAGGAAGTCCTCACTATAATGGCGCCTCTCAAAAATTAGTAGACAATTTTGAAAAAGGAATTAAGGAAGCTGGAAACCAAGTTTACCGTTATGATGCAGGGCAGCAAGGTGAAAGTCAGCCACATTTTTTACAACTTGAACACGTACCAGGGATGGAAGTTGGAATTACAGATAATGATTTAGTAGAAAAAGAAGTAATGCCTAAATTATTAGATGCAGATATTGTTGTTTTAGTATCATCGCTTTATTACTTTATGCATAAATTGAGCGACTATATGCGCTGACAAATGATTGATGAAATTTATGCCGATGATTCTTGGAATGATCAAAAATTAGCAAAATTTGCCCAAAAGGCTTATAAATTAGGTAAGAGTATTAAGTAAGGAGATTGTATTTATGAAATATGCAGAATTTGTTAAAGCTGGAGAAATGAAGCTTGTTAATAAACCAATACCAAAAATTGAAACAGCTGACGATGTCATCATCAAAGTGCTTCGGACTCGCGTTTGTGGTTCAGATTTAGGGGCATACCGTGGTTTAGAAGAACAGGTCATGAAAATGATGGTCACGAAATTATCGGAATTATTGAAGAAACTGGAAAAGATATTACTTCTGTAAAGAAAGGTGATTTCGTCATTGCACCATTTACTCATGGTTGTGGTCATTGCCGTGCATGCTTAGCTGGATTTGATGGTGTATGCATGAGTCATGATTTAGGTGATAATTTTTCAGTCGGCTATCAAGCTGAATATGTTCGCTTTCAGCATGCACAATGGTCATTAATTAAAATTCCTGAAAAACCTGAAGATTACAGCGAAGAAATGCTTAAATCATTTTTGGCATTAGCTGATGTGATGGCAACCGGATATCATGCGGCTCGTGTAGCTAATGTAAAGCCCGGCGATTCAGTAATTGTTTTAGGTGATGGTGCTGTGGGATTATCGGTAATTATTGCTGCTAAATTGTGCGGAGCTAAGCAAATTGTTTCTACAAGTCGCCACTCAAACCGTGAAAAGTTAGCGCGTGAATTTGGTGCAACTGATAATGTGGTTGAACGTGACGAAGGAGGTATTCAAAATCTAACTAATATTACCCGCGGCGGAGCTGATGCAGTCTTAGAGTAAATTATCAAATGAAGAAGCTATCCAAGTAGGTCGTCCTGGGGCGATCGTTGGCCGTGTTAGACTTCCTCATGGAGCAGAATTAAATCCTGGATTGATCTTTTACGAGAATATAAGTGTTGCTGGTGGGCCAGCTTCTGTAACTACGTATGATAAGGAAGTTCTACTTAAAGCTGTTTTAGATGGTGAGATTAATCCAGGTAAAGTCTTTACTAAAACATATGATTTAGCTCAAATTAATGAAGCTTATCAAGATATGGTTGATCGCAAGGTAATTAAGTCATACATCAAGGTTAGTGATTAATAATATGAAAAGGAAAAATTTATTTATCTTGATAATCGCAAGCATCATGTTGATTTTACCGGGATGCGAAAATAAAACTAATAATAGTAGTAAAAAAGTTAGAATTGATTCTACGCCAACTTTGTTCTTCCATGGTGGTGGCTCCTCTTATAGAGCTGAAGAGCATATAGTTGATGCTGCAAAGAAGGTTGGTGTAACTAAGTCAGTTCTTCGTGCAGAAGTATCGAAAACGGGCAAGGTTACATTAGTTGGCATGTGGCCTAAAGATGCTAAGAACCCAATCTGTGAAGTCAATTATGAAGATAATCGTCAGCTCGATTTTAATAAACACGCTGCGTATGCGACAAACGTTATCCAGGCATTGCAAAAGAAGTATAAGTTTAAGAAGATCAATATGGTTGGTCATTCTTTAGGCAATATTTCAATTATTTATTACATGCTGCGAAATGGAAATAATAAAAAAATGCCGCAAATCCAAAAGCAAGTTGATATTGCAGGACATTTTGGCGGTTTAACTTTTGATGGAATTCCTAATTCAATTAAGCAGCCTAGCGGGATGAAATTGAATAGCAAGGGAAAGCCTAATAAGATGAACTCAACTTATCAGCAGATGACAGGTGTAAGAGAACTTTATATGAAAAAGCATGTTCAAGTCCTAAATATTATTGGCGATATTGGAAATCGCAGTGATGGTCGCGTAGAGAATATTTCTTCATTGTCTCTGCAATATTTAATTGGTGATGGTAACAGTACTTATAAAGTTGAAAAGATTAATGGCAAAAATGCACAACATTCAAAACTGCATGAAAATGCTCAAGTTGATCAAGCGTTAATTAACTTTTTGTGGAATAAATAGAGTTACTTAATATATCTATTGTAAAAGAATAGAGCAAATGCTATTATTACAGCATAATATATTCAATGGAAGAAGGGTTTAGGTTGCGCTTTTAATCTTGTAATTAGCATCATAGTCCAAATAGTAATTTATGTTATGGAGAGACTATGTACTTTTAGCAAGATTAAAGCTCAGGCCTTCGATGATTACAATTCGTTTTCGTAAGGAGAGAGTCTATACTTGCTAGAAGTATAGGCTCTTTTTGTGCGAGGTGGTTGAATGAGTAATCTTAAGATTAGCAGGCTATCTTTTGAATATGAAGACAGCAATAGATATATTTTTGAAAATCTGAACTTAGATCTTGATACTGATTGGAAATTAGGATTGATTGGTCGAAATGGAAGAGGCAAAACTACTTTCTTAAACCTACTTCAAGGTAAGTATCGTGGAGCTGGTCAAATTCAAGCCAATGTTAGATTTTCATATTATCCTGTAAAAATTCAAAATGCTAAAAGCATTACTTTTTATGAGTTACAAGATCAGGTTACCTTTGAACAATGGAAATTGGAACGAGAGTTAACTCGAATGAATTTAGATCCTAATTTATTATGGCAGCCTTTCAACACTTTGAGTGGTGGTGAACAAACCAAAGTTTTGTTGGCTTTATCATTCATAGATCAAGATTCTTTTCCTTTAATTGATGAACCAACTAATCATTTAGATGAAGCAAGTCGTAAACAAGTGGCAGAGTACTTAAATAAGCATGATCAAGGCTATATTGTGGTCAGTCATGATCGAGATTTTTTGGATCAGGTAACTGATCATATATTAGCGGTTGAAAACACAGTAATTCATTTGTATCAAGGAAATTATTCGACTTATGAGGTAACTAAAAAAAGGCGAGATGATTTTAATCGTGAGAAAAATAAAAAGCTTGAAGGGCAAGTAAAAAAATTGAATCAGGAAAAAGTACAATTTCATAATTGGGCGGCTAAAATAGAAGCACGTAAGAAATTAGGGATGAAAACACAACATATCATCAATCGTCGGACTAGATTAAATAAAGGAGCGATTGGGCATCAGGCTGCAAAGATGATGAAGAAATCAATTAATGCGCGTAATCGTATGGATAAGAAAATTGCAGAAAAAGAAGGGATGTTAAAGAATATTGAAGATGTACCGTCTCTTACTATGAATTTTCAAGCAGATTATCATCATGAGATTCTGCAGCTTAATGATCTCGGCTTGAAATTAAAAGCTAGTAGAGAACTATTTAAAAATTTGACTTTGTCTCTGAATAATCATGAAATTATTGCTATTGAAGGCAAAAATGGTTCTGGAAAATCAACACTGATTAAGTATTTGCTGGGTATCTCTCAAAATCTAATTGCAGAAGGTAATTATAAGTTAATAGAAAATTTGAAAATCTCGTATTTACCACAAGAATTTGTAATGTATAGCGGATTATTAAAAGATTTTGCTAGAAAATATCATTTGTTTTATGAAGATTTATTGAGTAATCTTAAAAAAATGGGATTTGCGCGTGCTGATTTTGCAACTAGAATTGAAAAAATGAGTATGGGACAACAGAAACGAGTAGCTTTGGCCAAGTCATTGACAGAACCTGCCAATTTATATTTATGGGACGAGCCAGCAAATTATTTAGATGTATTCAATCAGGATCAATTAATTACGCTTCTTAAGAGTGTGAAACCAGCAATGCTATTAATTGAGCATGATCCTTACTTTATTAAATCGGTAGCTGATCAGCAGATTAAATTAACAAATTAGCTGGATGTTTCTATAAAATAATTTTATTAGGAAAAGTAAAATTGTAAGATATATTGGTTGGAAAGTACAATTATCATGGGCATAATGAGCTGTAGAGGTGATAAACATGAAGAATGAATTTTGTCACGATAAAATGAAATGTCAAAAAAATTGTCCTTGTGCAGATAAAGATGGCATTTGCCACTGCAAAATGATAAATAGTAAAGAATGTGTTTGCAAGAGTCACTGTAAGGGACAAGAAAAGTAATAAAAGAAGCGGCAAAGTCTACTGCCGCTTCTTTTAAATAGTAATTACATAATTTTGTTACGTTTAACTGGAAAAAAGAATGAGATAACTGGAACTATTAGATAAAGAATCATTGCTAGTTTGGCATTGAATAATGACAGAATGATCAATACTACATTTAAAAACAAAGTAACTGTCATTTTTCTAATAAAGGAACGACTAATAATAATCCGCATGATTTGAGAATAGCGAGCAGTGTTTTTAGCACCGAAATATTGAATTAGATATTCTAAGATTTTAGCAATCAAAAAGACAATTCCAAAGTTGGCAACGGCAAAAGATGAATTTTCAGCCATGATCCATTTCGTCATGACTGGTAAAAGCGATAAATCCGCTAGGAAAAAGAAATCAAGAATTGCAATCGCTTTTGAAGGTTTGAAAATATAATATGAAAAAGATAAATGTAGATCATACCAGAAGTCTGCCACAATAAAAAAGGTGATTAAAAAGACAGCAATATTGCTAATGAACTGTTGATAATGAATTTCATGAAATGCAGGCTGAATTTCTAAGACGATAATTGTAATGATAATGGCCATTACACCATCATTAAAAGCTTGCAAGTGTTCACGTAGACTTTCAGGTTCTTTCTTTTGGGCCTCAGCTAATTCTTTCTTGACATTTTTTAATTTATCTTTCTCTTGGTCTGAGAACTGATTAAAATTGTGCTTTCTGAGATTTCTTGGCATAGTTATTCCTCCGAATCAAATTAATTTAATAATCAATAGTAACTTTAGCATAATTTTTTTACGATCAAGCTAAAAATTGATACTTACAGATTAATATCATAATTTGTTTTTTAGACAAATATAAAGCATGATAGACAGTAATCGAATATTAGGAGGGACTAGTTTGAAAAAAATAATCGCTAAGCCTGTGGGAATGTTTGAATTATTCTATGACTTGATTTTTGTATATGCAATTTCTCGAATTACCACAATGATTCATCATCCTGTTAATGGTAGTATTTCTTTAGTTACTTTTCTTCAATTTTTGTTGGTTGTAATCGTAGTAATGCAAGTTTGGCTTTATCAAGTTATCTATTTTAACCGATATAGCAAAAATAAATTTTTAGATATTGGCGGTTTAGTTTTAAATATGTTTGTAGCAGTTTATCTGGCTAACAATATTAATACTGAATGGCGAATTACTTTTCACTATTTTAATATTGCAATGGCTGTTATGATCCTAATTTTATTTTGCCAGTATCTATTTGTAAAAGCAGATAGTAATGATAAACAAGCCTTTTTAATTATTTTAGGATTGGAATTTATCTTAATTATTGTAGAATTAATCATCGGCTGTCCTGTTGGGATTTATTTTTGTATAAGTGGTTATATAGTTGGCTTTATTTTGCCGTTGTTTTTAAAAAGGATGTTTAAAGCTGAACGAGTAAATTTCCCACATTTGGTAGAGAGTAAGCTTAATCGTAATTATTGCCTTTGGTGAGGCTATTGTTAATTTGACAAGTTATTTCAATAGTAAGACACCGTTAGTTTATGCTGCTTCATTGTTTTTATCTCTAGTCTTAATGTTTGCAAGCTATGTAGTCTTATCAGGTAAATTAATTGATCATCATCAGATAAGTAATGGCTTTATTTTAATGTATAGTCATGTTGCAATTGTAGTAGCAATACTTTTGTCAACAGTAGCAATACTCTATTTACAGGTGCAGGGTATAAATAAGACTTTTTTATTCTTCCTGATTATTTTTTTCATGGCCTTATATTATTTCTCTTTAGCTATAAATCAGGTATATAACAAGGGTGAATGTCGATTTAGTATTCGTGATTTGTTAACTTTGCTACTAATTTTTGCACTAGGAGTAAGTTATTCGTGGTTTGTGATAAAATCTGAAATAGGTACTTCGATTTGCCTTTTAATTTGGAATTTAGTATTTTTCTTAGAATTTTATATTAGAGGTAATAAACATGAGTTTAGATGATCAATTTACTAAATGGGCAACAGATTTACAAAGTTTAGCTCAAGCAGGGCTGCATTATGGGCATGATATATTTGATCGTGAACGCTATGAAGCAATCCGTAAAATCGCAGGTGAAATGATGGTAGCTAAGACAGGATTGCCTAAAGAACAAATTAAAACACTTTTTTTAGGCGATGAAGGCTATCAGACACCCAAGCTTGATACGCGGGCAGCTATTTTTAAGGATAATAAGATTTTACTTGTTCGTGAAAAAATGACGCGGGAATGGTCCTTGCCAGGTGGCTGGAATGATTATGACCAAACTACAGCACAAAATTGTGTGAAAGAGGCATATGAAGAGGCAGGTAGAGTAGTAAAACCAGTCAAAATTATTGCAGTTCAAGATCGCAATCATCATAATAAACCGATTTTGGCCACTAGCATTACGAAGATATTTTACTTATGCAAAGAAATTAGTGGAGAATTTAAGCCGAACGATGAAACTGACGCCTGTGATTATTTTGCATTAGATAATTTACCGAAGCTTTCGCTTGGTCGAAATACTGAGAAACAAATTGCTATGTGCTTTGCGGCAAATAATGATCCTAATTGGCAGACTCAGTTTGAATAGGAGATTTTTTAAAATAGAAATATAAATCAAACGTTATAATTTAAAAAATGGCGTTTTTTTTAATTATGAAGTAAAATGTTAACAAAAAATTTAGCAGATTTGAGGTGAAAACATGGAGAGTAAAAAATTAACTGACTTACTTAATAAAATGAATGAGTACCGTCCTTTAGATAAGGATCAAGTTAAAGCACTTGAACAAGATATCCGAATTGACCATGTTTGGTCCTCTAATGCTATTGAAGGAAGTACCCTAAATAAATATGAAACTGCTTCTATTTTAAATAAGGGCATGACAGTGCATGGTGAGGCAGTCAAAGATGTGCTAGCAGCGATTGATCTAAATGAAGCATATGACTATATGATAGATCTCGCTGGTAGAGATCAGTCGCTGACTCAAGGTATTATTCGTGATTTAAATCGTCTTTCAATTGCTAAAACACATCCTGATTGGGCAGGTGTTTATCGGGTAGTAGAAGCTTGGCCAAATGGCTTAGAAACTGAACCGTATTTAGCTCCATTTGAAATTGAAGCAGCGATGGGAGACTTAGTAGATTGGGCAAACGAAAACAAGGATAAGCTTCATCCAGTTCAATACGCGGCAGATTTACATTTAAAGTTTGTTTCAATTCATCCTTTTAGAGATGGCAATGGCAGAACAGCTAGATTATTAATGAATCTGGCTTTAACTGAGGTAGGCTATCCAGTAGTTAATGTTTTTCCTGATGAAAAATTACGCAATCGTTACATGGATGTTTTAGCAAAAGCAAGAAGAGATAATAATGCTAAAATCTTTGAAGATTTGATTGCTGAATATACAGAAGCAGCATTAACAAAACGAATAAAAATCTTGCAGTTAAACGAACATAATATTGAACAAGCAAGAAAAGAGACAAATTTAAAAAATAAATAAAAAAATTGTTGACAATAATTATATTTTGATTAAAATAGTTATTAGTAAATTTAATAAATCTGAAAACAAAGAGAAAGAAGAGTAATTTAAACTTAATTTGCAGCGAGTCTCGTTGGGTGTGAGGAGATAAATTCTAAGTTTAAGTGAAAATCACTTTCGAGTTCTAATTCTTAACTTAAAGTAAGAAGGAGTGGGAGCACCCATTATAGTGCCTACGTATCGTCAAGTAATTGACTGTACGTGAAAGGTATTGCTAGCAATAGTGATATAAATAAAGGGTGGTACCACGCTCAAAGCGTCCCTCAGTTGCAATTTGTAGCTGAGGGGCTTTTTTTGTTTATCAGGGATGTTTTGGAGGAGAAAAAATGACAGATCATACATCGAAAAAACTTACATGGAAAAATTACCTCGTTGTTGCTTCCTTGCTGTTTGGATTATTTTTTGGGGCCGGTAACTTAATCTTTCCATTACATTTAGGACAACTAGCCGGAGCAAATTGGGGAACAGCCGCAGTTGGCTTTTTGATCACTGGGGTTTTACTACCGTTATTATCTGTATTAGCAGTAGCAATTACTCATGCAGACGGAGTATATGATATTGGTAAGCCGCTGGGTGCCGGATTTGCAGTAGTATTTATGGTTTTAATCCATGCTACAATCGGACCATTGTTTGGTACCCCAAGAACCGCAACTGTTTCTTTCACAGTTGGTATTGCGCCATTTATGCCTAAGAATATGCAAAGTTCTGCTTTACTTATTTTCTCAGCTTTATTCTTTTTAGCTGCTTTTGCTTTTTCTTATCATCAAAACAATATCTTGTCTAACGTTGGTAAGGTATTAAATCCACTATTCTTAGCACTATTATTTTTGGTGTTCCTTGTAGCATTTGCTCGTCCTTTGGGTAATCCGCAAACTGCGGCAGTAACTGCTGCTTATAAGCATGGAGCATTAGTAAATGGCTTCTTAGAAGGTTATAACACAATGGATGCTTTGGCAGGTTTGGCCTTTGGGGTCACGGTTGTTACAGCTGTTCGTGGCATGGGACAAAAAGATGCTAAAAGTGTCTCAAAAGTTGTTGCCAAGTCAGGTGTCTTGGCTGTTTTAGCAATCGGTTTTATCTACTTGTTATTGATCTTAATGGGTGCAATGTCACTCGGACGCTTCGCAGTTTCTGATAACGGTGGAGTAGCTTTTAACCAAATCGTTAATGTTTATGGCGGTGTCTTTGGTCAAGCTTTACTTGCATTCTTATTGACAGTCACTTGTTTAACTACCGCTGTTGGTTTAGTTGCTGCTTTTGCGCAAGACTTTCATAAGCATTTTCCAAAGGTAAGCTACCACGTTTGGCTAGCGCTTAGCTGCTTGGCATCATTCTTAGCTGCTAATTTTGGTTTGGATCAAATCATTTCGTGGTCAACACCGATGTTAATGTTCTTATATCCTTTATCAATGGTTTTGATCTTGTTATCAGTTTGTTCACCATTATTTAATAAATCAGGCGTAGTTTACTTCTTTGTAATCTTGTTTACTATTGTACCAGCCTTAGGCGATATGGTGGTTGCTTTCCCAAGTGTGGTTAGTCAAAGTTCATTTGGTTTAGCAGTGGCTTCACTTAGAAGTCATTTACCACTTGCTAGCATGGGCTTATCATGGTTAGTGCCAGCACTAGTAGGCCTAGCAATTGGTTTAGTTGTATATCATGTTAGAAATAAAAAGACAGTACCGGTTTTAAAAGAAGACTAAAATTTGTGTATTTTAGATGAAGGCAATGATTGCCTTCATCTTTTTGCTTCTGGGATGAATAATTGTGAATAGACATGATAAAATTAAACTGAAATTATTTTAATAAAGAAAAACCACATGCTTCAAATATGATATGGTACTAACTTAACACCAGAAATTAAAGAAAATAGTTAAAAACTCATTGATCAATATGCTAAATATGTGCCAGCAAGAATAGAGCGGATTACAAATACTTTGAAAAATTTCTATGTATTTTTGAGTGGAGTAGGTCTTATTCGTAAAACTGATAGTAAAGAAATAAGGTGAATATTGACGGGGTAGTTGAAGAAATTAATTCATACTCCAATCAAGGCCTAGATGAGGATTTGATAAACGATATGATAGAGGCGATTGAAGCAAATCCGAAAAAGATTTTGGAACTTGAAGAGTTAGACCTGTCTCCTCAGGATTTGTCTAGAGTCTTAGAAGGCTTGCGAATAAATCTTGAGAATCATGACAAAAAGCAGAAAACACGAAAAAAGACAATTTTTGAAAATCAAACTCGCAATCGAGCTACCTATGAGATTAGAGTAAAATTAAAGTCTTTAAAACCATCTACTTGGCGTAGATTTATTATTAGTGGCAATACATCCGTAAAAACATTAGAAGTTGCCATGCTAGATATGTTTAATGCTGATTTTGGGCATATGTTTGATTTGCTGAATAAAAAGACGCAGGAACGCTTTGAAAATGCAAAAAGTATCGCTGAAGCGGAAGATTGGAATTCGGCTACAGGCATAGATTATGAAAAAGCTAAGGTCTCATATTTTGAAAAAGGTGATAAGTTATTATTAACCTATGATTATGGCGATAGCTGGGAATTTGAAGTAGATATTAAGAATATCACTACTGATCAAACAGCTCTTAAGTATCCAAAAAATACTTTCTGGAAAAGGTTATGGAATAATTGATGACATTGGTGGCGTATGGTCTTTGCAAGATTATTACGATACGCCTAAAGATAAAGTAGATCCTGAAATGATTGATTGGTTAATGGGTGGAGAAGCAATTAATTTAGATAATTTTGATAAGGAAGAGCTTAATCAACGAATGGAACAATACAAGAACTAAAGAAAAAAGGTTACCTTAGCATATGTGTATGTACTGAGGCAATCTTTTTTAATTTTACAGCAACTTTCTCAACTCATTTACAGCAGTATTATAATCAGGCTCATGTGTAATCTCATCAACAACTTCACGATAAATAATTTTACCATTAGGATCAAGAATCCAAACACTGCGTGCTAATATTCCAGATGCTGGTATTAGTAAGCCAGTAGCTTTACCAAAAGATAATTTTTCATCAGACACTAACTGCATATTTTTAACACCTTCAGCTGCGCACCAGGCTTGTTGGTCTTTGCTAGTATTGGTTGAAATAGTTAAAAAGTTAACGTCAGGAAACTGATCCATTGTTTTGTTAAAAGTCTTAGTCTGAATACTGCAAACTGGAGTGTTGATGTCTGGCACAACGCTGATTAAAGTATTTTTACCTAACAAATTATCTTTAGTAACTTCTTGCTTATTTTTGGCTAAAACTGTAAAATTAGGCATTTTATCGCCAACCTTAGGTGGCGTACCAATTAATTCAACTTCTTTTCCTTTAAAAGTAACTTTCATGAAATTCCTCCTTTTATTATCTTTTAACTTAAATATAGCAAAGTCAGATCAGTAACTTAAATATTTAGCCTACAGATATTAATTTTTAAAATTTCACTTTTGAATTTTAGCATCTTGTATTTTGAATTAAACCACTTATTTAAATAATGGACTATAGAAGTCTTTCTTTTTGTATTCTAGGCTCTTTGTCAAATCCTGTTGATAATGAGTAAATGAATAGAATCAAGCAACCATTAAAAGGCTGTTTGGTTCTTTT
>NZ_CANBCQ010000014.1 GCF_947367125.1 uncultured Lactobacillus sp. | reverse complement strand
AAAGAACGATGAAATCCAGATGGAAATCATCGTTCTTTTTTATGGTCCAGGAGTTAGTTTTTTCCCAGACACTTTTTATTTTGGCGCGACAATTTAGTAAAATAGTAATATTGCCTAATTAATGAAAGGATGAGATTATGGCTGGAACACTTGATTATTTACGTTGGCGGGGAGATCTTTCTTTTAAAGAACGGCCTTTTAATAGCGTGGACGCATCCCTCTTCGCCTCAATCATCTACTTACCCGTCGACAAATCTGCTAAGGGACATACCTTAAGTGAAGTCGCAGAAAAATTACGCGTTCTTCCTTCATTTCAAGTTCAAATGAAAGATTTAGCTGGCGATCAAGTTCTTCTTTTACCTAAATCACCTCGTCTAGGCGATATCAAAATCCTTAACTGGACCAACCGGCTAGAAAAAGATCCTTATCCACTTCAATTTACCGCGGCTACTTTTCGCTTAACCGATAATACAATTATCATCGTTTACCGCGGAACCGACAGCTCAATCATCGGCTGGAACGAAGACATGAATATGAACTACATGCCCAAAGTTTATGGCCAAGACGTCGCTGCCAATTACCTCAAAGAAATGGCTGCCGCCTTTCCCCATGACAAAATATATTTAGCAGGGCATTCTAAGGGCGGCAATTACGCTGAATATGCTTTAAGCGTAGCCGAGCCCAAATTGCAAGACCGCATTATCAAAGCCTTTAGCTTTGATGGACCCGGCTTTTTCCGCCAGGTCTGGAACTCTCCTGGTTTTACTCGCAGCATGTATAAAATGAAGACCTATTTACCTGAAGCCTCAATCATCGGCACCATGCTTGACCACCCTGAGCGCGTTTTAATCATTAAAAGTACAGCGCCAATGGTCCAACAACATGATCCTCGCCGCTGGGCCGTGGGGCGTGACAGTTTTGTTTTAGCTGAGAGTTTAACTTCAGGTGCCCGCTCATTGCGCCACTCGCTCATCGATTTCAATCACAGCATCCCTGAAAAACAACGCGGCGAACTCTGGGATGCCCTCTTTCAAGCTTTTGATGAATTGAACATTACCGATGTGTTCCAGATTACGGCTAACAAATTATTAGGAACGGTTCGCTTTAGCCGGGTAATCATGTCATTAGAACCTGAAACACGCCATTATGTATTGCACATGTTTGGTGAAGTAATCAATGCCTTACGTGGCAACATCAGTTTACCGTTCAACGAAAATGACTTTGCCTTATATCCGAAGAGCAATGACTCTAATAAAGCACCAATTTTCTTTGAATTTTATGATAAAACTGTTCCTAGTCTATTACCAGAAGAAGTTAAGCAACGCTTTTTAGCTGAAAAAGAAAACGAACACCAGAAATTAAAATAGTTCTACATGAAACAAAAAAGACATGCTAAGCATGTCTTTTTCTATTCAATTTTATTCAGTTCTTCTAAGCATCCCTAGTACAAAGAAAACCACTAGTACCAAGATGACGGCTCCCAATATTGATGGTACGATTGCCATCCCAGCCATTTGCGGCCCCCACGAACCAAAGATTGCTTGGCCTAAAGTTGAACCAACCAGCCCTGCTATTAAATTAGCTAGAAATCCCATTGATCCACCCTTGCCGGTTATGAAACCAGCTATTAGACCTATTATAGCGCCAACGATTAAAACCCAGATCCATGATAACATAGGATCACCTATTTGCTTTCTGTTTAGCTATTGCTAGTCGACCTGAATCTTTAACAATCTTCGTCTATTTGATGGTCTTTTTCCAGATCATCCTTTAATTTTTTGGCTTTGTCCTTAACTTTGCCCTTGGCTTGTTGAGCTTTTCCTTGGACTTCGCGTAATTTATCGCCGGTAATTTTACCTTCGACTTCTTTCACTTTACCGATAACTTTGTCTTTTAAGCCACTATCTGATTTGTTCATAGTTGGGCTCCTTTCTTAATAAACCGGTTACGTTTCTAGAGTTAATATTACGCGCATTTAGGTCAAATTACGTCAGAAAAGGCTCGCCTTACGTCTTTCTTAACGAGTTGAGCCTTTTTATTGCTTATTCAATTTATCTATGCTTTTTTATTTGAGCAAATTCTTAGCCAATTCAAAATCGCCAAGCGTTGCAGAACCGTTGTGAGCCACAGCTGGACGCACAATCAATTCGTTCAAATCTGGTGTGGCAACGTAATTGTTGTTAAATTCATCAAAGAACTTTCTAACCTTAACCAAATCATTTTCATTTAAAACTGAACCGCCGACAATCATTACATCGGGACGAGCAGCCATGTAAACATTGAAGAGCATTTGGGCAATGTAATATGCGGAATAAGTGAAGACCTTGTTATCACGTGACAACTTTTCACCTGGGATTCCAGTTCTGCCTTCAAGACTAGGACCAGCAGCCATGCCTTCAACACAGGCATCATTATGGAATGGACAGTGACCTTCATAATCATCACCAGGATAACGACGAACCAACATGTGGCCCATTTCTGGGTGATTATTAAGGCCTAGCAACTTACCTGCTTGTACAATTCCAGCGCCAACACCAGTACCAACCGTTGCGTAGAAGTAACTCTTAGAATCATCGCGGCCGCGGGCAACATATTCACCATAACATGATGCATTAACATCAGTCGTCATGGCAACCGGAATACCTAATTCTCTTTCAAAGAAGCCCTTCACATCTGTACCTGACCAACCTGGCTTAGGCGTGTCCAAAATGTAGCCATAAGTACGAGAGTTAGGATTGATATCAATTGGACCAAAAGTACCAATTCCTAATGCATCAACAGGATGCTTTTTGAAAAATTCCGCTGTTTTTTGTAAAGTCTCCTTGTTAGTAGTGGTAGGAATACGATCACGCGCTACTTCCTTACCTGTTTCAACATCTTGAACAGCGACGATAAATTTAGTACCACCGGCTTCGATACTACCAACATATTTCTTTTCTGCCATATTCTCATCCTTTTCTGTATGTAAGTTTTTCTCCAAAAAGTTTTCGTGCTGCTAATATTATAAAGAAAAAAGCCTCTATGTGTAAAGGCTTTCATTCGTATGTAACTATTTTTCTTTACCTACGTTGGATCAACTACTTCTTTTGAATTAATTCCCTTGATTGGCTGACCCTTTCCATCAAAATAAGTATTTAAATCCCGGCACCAGATTACGGCCATTGTTCCTTGGCCAACATGCACGCCAACTACCGGCCCAATAATGCTGGTATCAAATTGATATTTAGGAAATTTAGCCCGGTAATCATCAAGCCAAGCTTGTTTTTGCTCAGGATCTAGCGAATCAAAAACCGTCGCCTGAATTGGATATGGCATATTTTTAGTTAAATTATCAAAATCAGTTTGAATATGTTTATATGCCCGCTTAGTCTGGCGTTCCTTAGCGATCGCAGAGATATGACCTTCTGCTTGCACATCCATCGACAGGATTGGCTTAATCTTAAACAAGGTTCCGACAAAGCTAGCAGCGTTAGACAAACGACCTGTTCGTTTCAAATGGCTCAAATCGTCCACCATAAAGCGCACATCCATCGTTTTTTGCAAGTCCTTAAGATCATGCATAATTAAATCAACGCCAGCTCCAGTCTGTACTAAGCGACCTGCAAGCATCGCATAATCAGCTTCACCAGCGCAGGTAATTTTGCTATCAAACGGATGCACTTTAATCCGATCTTCTTCCTCGGCAATACTTTGCACAGTTGAAAAGTAGCTAGAAATTCCACTAGAAAGAGTGATCACAATGACATCCGTATAACCATTTGCGACGTATTTATCCAGCTTTTGTTTTAAATCGCCAATTGACGGCTGTGAAGTAGTCGGCAATTCCTTTTCGACACTCAATTTTTGATAAAACTCTTCATAACCAATATCGATCAAGTCATGATAGACCTTTTTACCCCAAATAATTGGGATCGGCAAAACATCAATCTGATATTTTTCTTGTTGCTCCTTAGTCAAATAAGCTGAGCTATCAGTTAAAACAGCAATTTTCATATTTTTTCTTCTCTTTTCATTTTTGCTTTTGGTGTTTTATTTATTTTAACTGATCTTAGCATGAATACAAAAAAAGCACTTAATGAGTGCTTTTGTTTAATCTTAATTATTACCGCCGGTAGCCTTGTTCACAATCTTTTGATATTGACGCAAGCCATCGAAGTCGGAATCCTTAGCATCAACATAACCATAGTGGTTATAAATGCTTTCAATAATTTGCTTACCCTTTTTAGACTTAGCAATATTCTTGAATGCCTTAGCCAATTTAGTTCTAAACTTCTCAGGCATATCTTTTCTAACCGCAATAGTATCGTTTGGAATCCACTTGGTAAAGTAGATTGGTACAACATCGGTCATTGCTTTCTTGTCGTCCTTAGCAGCAATATTACGTGCATCTGAGAAGACGAATGCGGCATCAACATCACCATTTAAAACAGATAACACTTCTTGATCGTCACCCTTAACATTAACTAATTTGCAGTCCTTGTTTACGTTCAAGCCCTTTTTGTAAAGTTCGGCAATTGGATAAACATAACCCGATGAAGAACTAGGATCGCCAATCGCAATCTTTTTACCCTTTAAGTCTTTCCAGGATTTGATCTTTGAACCCTTCTTAACCACGATCATACCACGATACTTATGCATTAAGGTATGATTCATCTTACTGGATGGTTCGTCATAGCCATAACGTTCAGCTTGTAATAAAACATCAGCAATACCACGTTTATGAGCTAATATATAGGAATATGGCGGCATAAAACCAACGTCAACTTTCTTAGATGACATTGCTTCAACCAGACCACTATAGTCAGTAGAAACGGCTACATGAACTGGAATGTGCAATTGTTTTTGCAAAAGCGTGCCTAATGGCTTTGCCTTAGCTTCCATCTTATTTGCTTGAGTACTTGGCACAAATTCAACGTTCAATTCCTTTGGCTCACTCGATGCAGATGAACTCTTCTTACTATTTGAGCAGGCAGCTAGTGAAACGGCTGCTAAAACTGCACACGCACCAAGCAAAATTTTCTTAAACTTCATAAACTCGCTATTCCTCCATGAGTAGTATATTCGTAATTCGATCTTTTCAATATTAGTTATAACAAATATTAAGTGCACTTTCAATATAAAATATAAACTATAACACAATGCTATGTAAATATTATTCGTGTTTTATTTAAGTACAAAAAAAGGCACTCATTGAGTGCTTTTGATTAATCTTAATTGCCATTAGGATCATGTGCATAATCCAAATTTGAAAACCGGTTAAACGGCTTAGAGAACATTAATTTAACTGTCCCCCGACTACCAGAACGGTTCTTTTCAATAATGACTTCTACTTCACCGTTATCGTCTTCTGCGCCAACTTCATCTTGACTGCCACTACTTTCGCCATCTTCAGGCTCATCGCGATAATAATCATCCCGATATAAGAAAGAAACAATGTCGGCATCTTGCTCAATTGATCCAGATTCACGAATATCGGACAGTACAGGCCGTTTATCCTGTCTCTGCTCAACTGACCGTGATAGCTGCGAAAGGGCAATAACAGGTATGTGAAGCTCCTTAGCTAGCTTTTTTAATTGTCGTGAAATAGCTGAAACTTCTTGTTGCCGTGACTCACTACGTGGTCCTTCAATCAACTGCAAGTAGTCGATCACAATCAAGCCAAGATTACCTTTTTCCTTAGCTAAACGCCGTGATTTGGCCCGAATCTCGCTCATCTTAATCCCCGGCGTATCATCAATGAAAATCTGGGCGTTAGCTAGTGACCCCGAAGCCACTACTAATTTACGCCATTCTTCTTCATCAAGCTGACCAGTTCTTAAGTGCTGCGAATTAATTAAGCCTTCAGAAGCCAGCATTCTTTGAACCAACTGCTCCCCACTCATTTCAAGTGAGAACATCGCAACGCTTTTATCCGTATGCAGACCCACATTTTGCGCGATATTTAAGGCAAAGGAAGTTTTACCTACACCAGGACGAGCAGCGACAATGATTAATTCATCATCGTGAAAACCGGTGGTCATCTTGTCCAATTCCGCAAAACCGGTTGGCAAACCAGTGACCATATTCCCGTCATCTGGGATATTGTTAATATCATTAATCGCCGAATTAACAATTTCCTTAATCGCTCTAAAGCCACCTGTATTATTTTCTGACGAGACATTCATGATTTCACTTTCAGCGTCGTCTAGAATGTCGGTCACGTCGTCTGAGCCGTCAATTGCATTAGAGATAATCTTCTGACTGGCAGAGATCAAACGACGAAGCAGCGCCTTCCTATGCACGATTTTGGCATAATAGGTAACATGCGCTGCCGTTGGCGTGGCCATCGCTAAATCAGAAACATAGCCGATACCACCAATATCTTCTAATTGATTTCGTTTATTTAGTTCATCCTGCAAAGTTAGGGGATCAATTGCATCCCCGCGATCAGACAAATCAAGCATTGCTTGAAACACAATTTGATTTGCCCGCTCATAAAAATCGACAGGCTGAACTACTGCACTAGCATCCGCGATTGCTTCAGGATCGATAAAAATCGCACCCAAAACTGCCTTTTCGGCATCGCGATCATGCGGAATTTGTTGAGAAACGATATTATCCATCAAGCACAACCACTTTTAATTAGTCTTGTTCAGTGACATGAACGCGAATAGTAGCTTCTACGCCCTTAAACAGCTTAGCGTGAACATTAGTATAACCCAAAGTCTTGATTGGTTCAGGCAAGTTTAACTTACGCTTATCAACCTTGATCCCGTATTGCTTTTCAAGGCCTTCCACGATCTTCTTGCTTGAAATTGAGCCAAACAAACGTGAATCAGTACCAGCCTTAGACTTGAAGTTAACGACAGTATCGTCTTTTTCAAGTTCAGCCTTGATCTTTTCTGCTTCAGCCTTTTCAGCTTCATAAGCAGCCTTTTCGTTAGCTTCGACACGCTTAAGGGTGTTCATATTACCCTTAGTAGCTTCTTTAGCTAAACCGCGCTTAATCAGGTAGTTTTGAGCATAACCATCTGGCACATTCTTAACTTGTCCGCGCTTGCCACGACCTCTAACGTCTTGAGTAAAAATAACTTTCATATTTGTCCTCCCTAATCATTTTCTTTTTCATATTCATCAATTGCATCAAGCAATTTTTGTTTTGCTTCTTCAATAGTAACATCTTTAATCTGTGTTGCCGCATTAGAAAGATGTCCACCACCGCCCAATTTTTCCATAATAATTTGAACGTTGATCTTACCCATTGATCTAGCTGAAATACCAATCGTATTATCACTGCGCCGCGTAATTGCAAAACTAGCACCTACATTTTCCAAATCAAGGGCAGTATCAGCCGCCTGCGCTGTAATAATCGGATCTATAATCTTATCATCAGGTCCACATAAGACAGCCATATGCGGCTTCACCATCTTCAATGTCGCTACTAAATGCGTCCGTTCGAGGAAACTATCAATGTCCTCTTTCAAGAGCATGCTTACAACTGCTGAATCAGCCCCGATTGAACGTAAGTAACTAGCCGCATCAAAGGTTCTAGTCCCGGTTCTGAGTGAGAATTCCTTAGAATCAACTACGATTCCGGCTAACATCGCTGTAGCTTCAATATCGGTCAAAACTCGCTTACCGTTAGCTGGCTGCTGATATTCAATCATCTCAGTGACCAATTCACAGGCTGAAGAAGCATATGGCTCAACATAGGTTAACATTGGATTTTCAGGGAACTCCTCGCCTCGTCTATGGTGATCAATGACGATGATTCGATTCTTCAAACGATCATAAAGTGCTCGTGTGTAGGTAATTGAATATTTCGAATGATCAACCATTACCAACATTGACTTGTCAGTAACTTGAGCTAAAGCTACATCAGGGTTAATAAAGATATCCTTATCCTGATTTTTCTGTTGCATTAAGGTGACCAAGCGACCAACATCATAGTTTGTCTTATTAGTATCTAAAACAAAATTAGCTTTAACTCCGTGAAGACGAGCTAATTTTACTACACCAATCCCACTACCGACTGAGTCCATGTCAGGACGTTGATGACCAACAACAAAAACTTGATCGGCATCTTTAAATAGTTCACTAATTGCTTGTGAAACCATTCTTGCTCTAACTCTAGTCCGCTTTTCCATCGGATTAGACTTACCGCCATAAAAGCGGGCATCTTTACCAGGTTGACGTAAGACAACCTGGTCTCCACCTCGGCCTAGGGCTAAATCCAAGTTAGATTGAGCCTGGTTGGCAATTTCGGACAAAGAATCGCTTCCAAAAGCAACCCCCATAGATAAAGTAAGTGGCGTATTGTTTCTACTTGTTTCTTGACGCACCTTATCTAAAACAGAGAACTTGTCCTTCTCCATCTCAGCTAATTCTTGCATATGAATCAAAATCAAGAAATGGTCTTCATCAATCCGTTTTAAATATGCGTTAAACTTTTTCGCATAATCACTCAATGTATTTTGCACATATGAACTCATGCTGGTCAATTCTTGATCATGCATTGCCTCACTTAGCTCATCATAATTATCGATGAAAATTTGACCAATCGCCAATCGTTCGGCTTTATATTTATCTTCAATTTTGGCATAGCGCGTAATATCCAATAAATATATTACGCCTAAATTATTTTGGACCACCATTTCAAACCGGTGGCCGTCCCAATTAACCAGATGATTTTCTGATGTTTTTGCCTCAATTGCTTCATTAAGTAGCTTATTCAGATCAGGGTCAACTGATTCAATTGTGTGCCCCACCAAATCTGTACTCTTTAAATATAATTGTAGATATGGGTTAACCCACTGAATTTGGTGATCCGAATCATAAAGCAAAATTCCCAACGGCATCTTAATCATTGCTTCTTGTTCACTACGCTTTATCCGATAAGACAAATTAACTGCAAAGCTATTTGCATTACCCGCTAAAATATAGGTCCCATAGATGGCAAAGGCAACGGTCAAAATAAAGACTAAAAGCATTGCCAATCCAAACAATGGATTCATAATCATCGCAATAATGCTTCCCAATAATGAAAGAGAAAGTGCAATGATTATAGAAGCTGTCAGCCGTGAATCCTTAATAAATTCAGGCAACTCTAGCTTACGTAAAAAATCTTTCATGAAGATCCTTTCTAATAGATATAGTATATCAGTGTTAATTATACCTTATTCCGGCTCGTGATTGAAAACAGTAGGTACAATACGAAGAGAGAATTTTTTAATTATTACACGAAAAAAGGACAGAACTTTGCGTTCTGTCCTTTTGATTTATTTCGATCTAAATTAGTCTTCAGCAACGAATGGTAACAAGCCCATGATACGAGCTCTCTTAATTGCATTAGCTACCTTACGTTGGTTCTTAGCACTAGTGCCAGTAACACGACGTGGTAAAATCTTACCTCTTTCTGAGATAAAACGTTTCAACAGATCGACATCCTTGTAGTCAACGTAGTCGATGTGGTTAGCTGCGATGTAGTCAACCTTACGACGACGACGGCCGCCTCTTCTTTGTTGAGCCATGTTCTAGAATCCTTTCTTTAATTTAGTTTAAAATGGTAGATCGTCATCAGAGATATCAATCGTATCACCCGAACCATTAAATGGATCCTGTGAATTGTTTTGATTGTTATTAGTCTGTGAATTACCTTGTGATCCACCATTAATTGGGAAATTATTAGCAGGTTGACTGCCAGCATTCCCACTATTTGGTGTATAACCACCATTTTGACCGCGGGCTTCACGATCCTTACGTGATTCGAGCAATGAGAAGTTATCAACAACAACTTCAGTTACATATACCCTTTGCCCATCTTTATTATCATAACTTCTGGTTTGGATTCGGCCATCAATTCCAACTAATGAACCCTTTGAAGTAAAGTTACAGAAGTTTTCTGCTGACTTTCTCCAAATTACACAGCTGACGAAATCCGCGCCTCTCTCACCTTGGCTATTTGTAAATTGACGGTCAACAGCAAGAGTAAACGTAGCAACCGAGATTCCGCTCCCAGTAGTACGCAATTCAGGATCACGTGTTAAACGGCCAACAAGTACAACTCGATTAATCATACTTATGTCCCCTTTCCTAAATTACATAATGGATAATAAACTCAAAATTACTTGTCTAACTTAACGGTCATTGAACGTAAAACCATGTTGTCAATCTTTGACAAACGGCTAAATTCGTTAACTGCGTCAGCGTTGTCAGCAGTGAAAGTCATAATGTGGTAAGTACCTTCACGATACTTATCAATTTCATATGCGAAACGACGCTTGCCCCAGTCTTTGGATTCTACCATAGTACCACCATTATCAGCGATAACCTTATCGTAGTTTTCTACAAGAGCCTTCTTGTTGTCTTCGTCAACATCTGGCTTGATGATGTAAGTTACTTCGTACTTTGTAGTTGCCATGACTATTGCACCTCCTTCTGGACTATATGGTTCTTGCTAAAATCAAGAACAAGGAGTAATGGAATATTACTCGCAATTTCTAATTTTAGCATATAAACAAAAAATTACCAAACTGTTTTCACGTGATCCTAGCAGATTTTTTACTGCTCATTATTTATTACGCAAAAAAGTTTGATAATTTTTTTAAAAGTTCAAATTTTTTGTTTTTTTAATTAATTATTCATTTTTTGAGTCGTCATCGTCACCAGTTTGATCTTGTTCTTCCTCAGTTGGAACAACGGTTAAACTTGCAACCTGACTATCATCGCTAACTTTAATCAAGCGAACACCCATGGTGCTACGGCCAGTTTGCGAAACATCATCAATTCTAAACCGAATCATAATTCCGTCAGTAGTAATTACCATCACATCATTATTTGAGTTAATGATTGTTACACCAGCTAATGGACCATTCTTCTCAGTAATATTGGCAGTCTTAATACCTTTACCGCCACGGCCTTTAACTGGATACTCTGAAGCTGGAGTCCGTTTACCATAACCCTTTTCAGAAATTACCAAGACTTGGTCATCAGCACCTAAAATACCTGAACCAACAACATAGTCATGCTCACGCAGGTTAATTCCGCGAACACCGGCAGCAGATCGACCCATTGCCCGAACATCGCCTTCATTGAAGGTAACAGCGTAGCCTAAGTGAGTCCCGATTAAGATGTTTTGCTTACCATCAGTAGTCAAAACATTGCTTAATTCATCGCCATCTTTCAAAGTTAAGGCAATTAAACCACTGTTTCTAATATTAGAAAATTCGCTAACGTGTGTACGCTTAACAGTTCCCATCTTAGTAACAAAGAATAAGTAATTATCGTCAGCACCTTCTGGAATATTAATTACAGTTTGGACCTTTTCGCCCTTTTCCAATTGCAATAAGTTGACTACTGGCAATCCTTTAGCTGCGCGGCCGTATTCAGGAATCTCATAGGCTTTCTTGGAGTAAACCTTACCAGCATTAGTAAAGAACAAGAGCAGATCGTGGGTACTTGAGTAAATCAAGTGTTCAATAAAGTCGCCATCTTGAACGCCCATGCCCTTGATGCCTTTACCACCACGGTTTTGCGTCTTGAATTCTTGAATTGGCATTCTCTTGATGTAGCCGTTATGAGTAACCGTCAATAAAATATTTTGCTTTTCAATCAAGTCCTCATCTTCAATTGAGACTACTTCACTAGCACCGATTTCAGTTCTTCGCTTATCGCCAAAACGCTTTTGAATATCAAGCAATTCGTCATAAATAATTTGATCAATTCGTTCAGGCTTAGCCAAAATATCTTTGTAATCAGCAATCTTAGCTTGCAATTCCTTGTATTCAGCTTCAACCTTGTCACGTTCCAAGCCAGTCAAACGAACCAACCTCATGTCCAAGATAGCTTGTGATTGCTTATCGTCTAACCCGAAGCGACTAATTAAAGTAGCCTTGGCAATGTCACTAGATTGACTACTGCGGATAATGTGGACAATTTCATCAATATTGTCTAGCGCAATGCGCAATCCTTCTAGGATATGTGCTCTAGCTTCAGCCTTAGCCAATTCGAACTTAGTTCTGCGCGTTACAACATCTTCTTGGTGGTCCAAGTAGTATTGCAACATCTGCTTTAGGGTCAAGAAGTGTGGGGCACCATCAACGATGGCCACCATATTCATCCCAAAGTTAGCTTGCATTTGCGTTTGCTTGAATAAATTATTCAAAACAACACTGGCACTAGCATCACGGCGGATATCAATAGTAATCCGCATCCCTGTCTGGTCGGATTCGTCCCGCACGCCAGTAATCCCATCAATGATTTTTTCACGAGCTAAGTCCGCAATCTTCTTTACTAACTCAGCCTTATTAACCATGTATGGAATTTCACTGACGATAATCCGTTCACGACCACTCTTTTCGGTTTCAATATTAGTTTTGGCGCGAACAACAATGTTGCCTTTACCACTTTCATAAGCACGGTAAATACCGCCACGGCCCATAATGATTCCGCCAGTTGGAAAATCAGGACCAGGGATAACTTTCATTAATTCCTTGGTTGTTGCATCAGGATTTTTCATCAACATGTGCAAACCACTAATCACTTCAGTCAAGTTATGTGGTGGAATGTTAGTGGTCATTCCAACAGCAATCCCGTTTGCGCCGTTAACTAGCAAGTTAGGGATTCTAGCTGGCAAAACTACTGGTTCATTTTCAGTATCATCATAGTTTCTTTGCCAATCGATCGTGTTCTTGTTGATATCACGCAACATTTCAACAGCGATTTTACTCATTCTCGCTTCGGTGTAACGCATTGCGGCTGGTTCATCCCCATCGACGGAACCGAAGTTACCGTGTCCGTCAACCAACATGTAGCGGTATGAGAAGTCTTGTGCCATGTGGGCCATGGCCAGATAAATTGAGGAGTCACCATGAGGGTGAAACTTACCCATAACTTCCCCAACAATTCTGGCACTCTTTTTGTATGGCTTATCAGGCGTAACACCTAATTCGCTCATTCCGTAAAGGATACGCCGCTGCACTGGCTTTAATCCATCACGCACATCAGGCAAAGCACGTGCAACAATAACTGACATCGCGTAATCCAAGAAGGAACTACGCATCATGCTAGTTAGATCGACGTTTTGAATTCTATGATCTTGAGTTTGATTATCGTCCATCTAAATCCTCCTACGCATCCAAGTTTTCAACATATTTAGCGTTCTTTTGAATAAAGTCACGTCTTGGTGAAACTTCATTCCCCATCAAAAGTTCAAAGACTTCATCAGCATCTTTAGCATATTCAGGACTTACCCGATCTAGTCGTCTATTTTCTGGATTCATGGTAGTTTCCCACAATTGTTCTGGGTCCATTTCACCTAACCCCTTGTAACGTTGCACAATTGGCTTAGGACTTGGTTGCAAGCTACCTAAATAGTCATGCAATTCTTCATCAGTATCAAGATACTTAACCACTTTACCTTGACGAACTTGGTATAGAGGTGGTTTAGCAATATAAACATAGCCCTTGTCAATCATTGGCCGCATGTAGTTATAGAACAAGGTCAATAATAGCGTTCTAATGTGAGCCCCATCGACATCGGCATCAGTCATGATAATCAACTTGTGATAGCGTGCTTTTGACACATCAAAGTCAGCGCCAAAACCTGTGCCTAAAGCTGTGAATAATGATCTAATTTCTTGGTTAGCCAAAATTCGGTCCATTGAAGCTTTTTCAACATTCAAGATCTTCCCACGAATTGGCAAAATAGCTTGCGTTAAACGAGAACGGCCTTGCTTAGCAGAACCACCGGCTGAGTTACCCTCAACGATAAATAATTCTGAAATACTTGGGTCGTTACTAGTATTGTCAGCAAGTTTACCTGGCAAGTTAGCAATTTCCAAACCAGACTTTTTACGAGTAACTTCCCGGGCACGCTTAGCAGCAGTACGAGCACGTTCTGCCAGTTGTCCCTTTTCTACAATCTTGCGTCCAACTGAAGGATTTTCCATCAAGAAACGACTGAAAGTTTCAGAGAAGGACTTATCCACTGCAGTTCTAGCATCTGAGTTACCAAGCTTAGTTTTGGTCTGACCTTCAAACTGTGGATTAGGGTGCTTAACTGAAACAATGGCAGTCATCCCTTCACGAATGTCTTCACCTGAAAGGTTGTCATCTTTGTCCTTCAAGATTTTAGCCTTATGTGCATAATCATTAACTACCCGAGTCAAAGCAGTCTTAAAGCCAGCTTCGTGCATCCCGCCTTCATAGGTGTGGATGTTGTTGGCAAAGGTCATTAATGTTGTCTTATAGCCATTTGTATATTGCAAAGCGACTTCAACATCGATACCGTTATATGTGCTTTCAACATAAATTGGGTCATCAAATAATACTTCTTGTCCCTTGTTCAAAAAGGCAACGTATTCCTTGATCCCACCTTCAAACTTATACACATCTGTTTCAGCAGTATCTTTTCGTTTATCAGTAAAGGTTAAAGTTAATCCTTTGTTCAAAAAGGCTAATTCACGAATTCTGTTCTTTAAAACCTTATCATCAAAAACCGTAGTTTCGGTAAAGATATCTGGATCTGGGTAAAAGTGAACAATCGTCCCATGTTCATCAAGTGGAACTGTGCCAATTTGCTTCATTTCATCCTTGACGCGGCCGTGATCGAAGTCAATAAAGTACTTCTTACCATCACGCATAACGGTAACGTCCAACTTGGTAGATAAGGCGTTAACAACTGAGGCACCAACCCCGT
This sequence comes from uncultured Lactobacillus sp., assembly GCF_947367125.1. Taxonomy (GTDB): domain Bacteria; phylum Bacillota; class Bacilli; order Lactobacillales; family Lactobacillaceae; genus Lactobacillus. Next base: position 36,820 of record NZ_CANBCQ010000014.1, on the reverse strand, counting down.
GCAAACCACCAGATACCTTGTATCCGCCACCGCCGAATTTGCCACCGGCGTGAAGTACAGTAAATACAGTCTCTAATGCTGGACGACCAGTTTTTTCTTGAATATCTACTGGAATACCACGACCATCGTCTTGCACAGTCACACTACCATCTTCATTGATGGTAACTTCAATCTTGGTTGCAAAACCAGCAAGTCGTTCATCGATACTGTTGTCAATAATTTCCCACACTAAGTGGTGCAATCCCTGAGAACTAGTCGAACCGATATACATCCCTGGCCGCTTACGTACAGCTTCTAGGCCACCAAGAACCTGAATTTGACTGGCATTATACTTGTCGGCCTCTTTTTCATATTTTTTGACCTTTTCAAGATTTTCTTTTGAATTATCAGCCATTTAATTCTCCTTCTCCAAACTAATTTTGCCTGATTGAATGTGATACACACGTGGCTTTTTAATTATTTCCCAAGAAATACCCTCTAAGTCAGTTGTCGTGATGAAGGTTTGTGTTTTTCCGTGAATATAATTAAGCAAAGCACTTTGACGACCATGATCTAACTCGCTCATTACGTCATCTAGTAAAAGCAAAGGGTATTCATCTGTCAGTTGATGCACTAATTGAATTTCTGCCAGCTTGACACTTAACGCAATCGAACGCTGCTGCCCTTGTGAAGCATAAACATGAGCACTTTGACCATCGAGTTTAAACTCAATATCATCACGATGAGGACCAGCAGTAGTCATTCCCTTGCGAATTTCAGTTGCCTTATTCCGTGCAAAACTAGCTAAAATCTTTTGATAAATCTCTTCTGTACTATCATCAGCTTGAATATCAGCCACCGATGGATGGTAAGCAATTGAAAGCTGCTCACTGCCTAAGCTAATATGAGCATAAGCATCACTAGCATAGTGGCTAAGATATCTCAAAAATTTAAACCGCCGAAATACAACTTCGGCCGCAATTCCAGCTAATTGATCTGAAAGGACATCTAAAAAGACTTGATCTTTCGCCTTTCCTTTAGCCAACTGCTTCAGATAGTTATTCTTTTGAATTAAAACTTGACGATATTTGCTGGCAAAATATAAATATTCCGCATTTATTTGACCAAATTCTTGATCCATAAACCTGCGCCGCAAGGCAGGAGCACCTTTGATTAGTTTTAAATCTTCTGGCGAAAATAAAATTGCGTTCAATTGACCAACATATTTGGACAGCTTAGCTTGTTCAACCCGATTAATCCACACTTTTTTCCCTTTTTTGGTGATTAAAACGCGCAAATCAAGATTAACTTGACTTTTATGCACATGTCCCAATAAATTAGTATATTCGCCACCGAAGCCGATTAAATCTTTATCACTATTGGTTCTATGCGAACGCGTTAGTGCTAAAAAGTAAATTGCTTCTAACAGATTGGTCTTGCCTTGAGCATTTTTGCCAATAAAAATATTGACGTTTGGATCAAAATCCACGTCAAGTTTTTTCAAATTACGAAAGTTTTGCACACTAAAATGATCAAGATACATTAACTTTCCTACCGAAATTCATATTCTTGGCCATCAACTACCAAGTGATCACCAATATGCAATTTCTTACCTCGTCGATTCTCAAGTTCACCATTTAAAGTTACTGGATTATCTTCAAGATAAAACTTTGCCTGCCCACCTGATGAAATAATGCTTTCTTCCTTCAGGAATTGTCCTAAAGTAATATAGTCGCCATTAACTGTAAAATACTTAATAATGCTCACCTTCAATACTCTTTTTACCTATCTAATTATATTAGTTTTCAGCTCAAATAACAAACTAAACCGGCCTTATAAGCCTTTTCAGCGCTTTTTTTGTAAATAACCTAATCACACTAAGTCAGTAAAAAAATAAATGTGCGCTAATATTTTGCGATTTGATCCAAAAGCAAAATAAAAAGCCGCTTTAACAGCAGCTTTTTAAGACCTAAATATTGTGTATTTGAATTAGTATGTTCTAACCGGGGTGATTAACTGAACAAATTCGATATCATCCTTATCAGGATTAATAATAAATGGACGCAGTGGTTTAGTAAAACTCATAACTACTGAATCTGTTATTGATGCTCTTAACGCATCGCGCATGTAATCAGGGTTAAATGAAATTTCTAAATTATTTCCTTCAAGATTTCGGAAGCTAACATCTTCTTCTACATTACCAATTTCTGCAGACTTACCTGATAATTTAGCAGTTTGGTTTTCCACATCTAAAGTTAATGTAACTACATTGTTGCGACCAGCATGTGTTAATAAACTAGCTCGTTCAAGTGCACTAGATAATTCAGGAATATCAAATTCAACACTGGTTGTCTTTTCAGTTGGAATTAAACGATCAGTGTCAGGATAATTGCCATCTAATAAGCGTGAGTAGAATGATAAGTTGCCAATCACGAATAAGGCTTGATTATCGCCTGGACAAACTTTAACTTCTGGATCAGCTTCTCCAATAATTCTGGCTAATTCTTGTAAACTTTTACCAGGAATAATTAAATCAGTTTCAGCTTGAGGTCCGTTTTCTAAAGCAATGGTTCTTTGTGATAAACGATGTGAATCGGTAGCAACAGCTTTAATCTTATCTGGATTAAAGAAGAAACGAACCCCAGTTAAAATTGCTCTAGTTTGATCATTTGACGTAGCAAATTGGGTTTCATTAATGATTTCTCTAAAAGTCTTGCCTGAAATAGTAAATGATGCCGCATCTGGAATTTCGGGTAAACGTGGATAATTGTTAGCATCCAACCCGTTAATAGTAAATTCACTATTTTCAGATACGATTTGAGTTTGAAGTCCTTCTTTTACTTCAAATGAAAAGTCTTTACCAGGCAACTTTTTAACAATTTCACTAAAGAACCTTGCTGGCAAAACAATAGAACCTGTAGATTCAACGTTTAAGTCATCATTAACAGGAATTTGAATTTCAATTGAGATATCTGTATCACTACCGGTTAAAGTAAGTTGATCGTCAGTTAAGTTCAACTTAATACCGCTAAGAATAGGAATAGTAGCTCTTGATGAAATGGCCCGCATAACATTGTTGAGGTTTTCGATAAACAAATTACGGTTAATAGTAAACTTCATGTTTTCTCCTCCTAAGAGTTGGTATATTTTTTATCTTTATTAGTAATTATATATTAAATAGTAGTAGTAGGGCCTGTGAGTTCTGTTGATAACTCATAAGAAGCCTAAAATACCGGACTTGTTGCGGTTAAAAACTTGTGTAAAACTTGTTCACTTTTCCACAGTGGATAACTTTTAGTGTTCTAAAATTTGCTTCAAGTCAAAGATAGCAGTTTTGATATCAGAATCAACTTTCATCTGCTTGTCGATTTTATCATAAGCATGCATGACAGTGGTATGATCTTTACCGCCAAATTCCTGACCGATTTTTGGCAAACTAGCATCTGTTAACTCACGAGAAAGATACATCGCTATTTGTCTAGGAACAACAATCTGCCGTACACGCTTTTTACCTTTTAATTCAGCAGTTGAAGTTTGGAAATAATTAGCGACAACTTCCTGTATTTTAGAAATTTGCAATCCACGATTCTTTTGAACTAATTTCAGGTCTACTAGTGCTTCACGGGCAAGATCAGTATCAATATCTGCTTTTTCAATTGTCGCGTAAGCTTGAACTTTAACCAAAGCTCCTTCAAGTTCTCTAATGTTAGTATCTACTTGAGATGCAATATAGTCTAAAGTACTATCATCAATTGTTAATCCTTCTGCTTCAGCTTTGCGGCGTAAAATGGCGATTCTAGTTTCAAGATCTGGTGGTGTAATTTCAACTTGTAAGCCCCATGTAAATCGAGAAACTAAACGCTCCGACAGATCCGGAATTTCTGTAGGCAGACGATCACTGGTCATCACGATTTGTTTTTGATCGTTATAAAGTGTTTCAAAAGTATGGAAGAATTCCTCCTGAATCCCCTCTTTTTTTGCAAAGAATTGGATATCATCAACTAAAAGTAGGTCACAAGTTCTGTATTTTTCGCGGAACTTGTCCTGCGTTTTGTTTTTGATTGAGTTGATAAAATCATTAACAAAAGTTTCGCTCTGTATATAGACTACTTTTGCGTTAGGTCTTTCTGCTAGCATTTGATGCCCAATTGCTTGCATTAAGTGCGTTTTACCTAAGCCAACTCCACCAAAGATAAATAAAGGATTATAAAAACTACCTGGACTATCGGCTACGGCCAGTGCTGCACCAGCTGCTAATTTGTTACCTTCACCTTGAACAAAATTATCGAAAGTATATTTTTCATTTAATTTTAGATCTTTGGTAAATTCTTTTTCTGGCAGTTTTGGCTGACGTGTCGGCAGATCACGAGGAGTTGTAGGTGTGACAATTCTTTCTGTAATATCCGCATCTTCAGATATTTTAAATACAGGTAAGATTTCGATACCGGCATAGCCGTAAGCAGATTGAATTAATTGAGAGGATAGATTTTTTTCCCAATAGCCTTTAGAAACAGGATTTTGAACCAAGATTTTTAGTTCGTGTGTCTTTTTATCATATGAAATAGGTTTGGTATTTTTAAACCAAGCATTGTAGGCAACTTCATTAAAACGAGCGCGCATCTCGTCATTAAAATGTTCCCAAAATTTGTCAATGTCGAACAATGTACATTCCCTCCCAGTTAGTAAAAAGCAAATTTATTTTACCATTAACTAAATTAGTTTTCCACAGGTGAAAAAGAAATTAACAGTACTCACAAGTTGTTGATAACTTTTATATCGATATGCACATTTTGACATGGTAAAGACAAAAGTATTGATTTATGCACAGTGATACTGTGAATTGTGATATCCATTCTAGCAACACCTAAGGCAAAATGCTAGATGTGTTATCCACATGGTGTGAATTTATTTCTTAACAGCTTGTGATTTGTGGATAAGTCTGGGAATTGTTTTGTGGAATTTGCATGTGGAAAAATCATTTTATTTTTTATCCACACAAAAAGCAAAGAATTTTTAATTATTAACTGCAAGTTTATCTGTGCTTTTTTTCTTAAAACACTTGGTTTTTACGGCTTTTCGTGCTATCCTTAATAAGAAATTGTGCAATTGGCACAGAAATTTATGGAGGTGCAGTTTAAATATGACAACTAAGAGAACTTACCAACCTAAGAAGCGTCACCGTTCACGTGTTCACGGTTTTATGAAGCGTATGAGCACATCAAATGGCCGTAAGGTTTTAGCAAGACGCCGTGCAAAGGGTAGAAAAGTCTTATCTGCTTAAACCACTGAATCCCAGTGGTTTTTTTAGTCTACTAGAGTGGAATGAAACGTTTTGAGAAAGTCTTATCGAGTAAAATCTGAAAAAGATTTCCAGCAAGTTTTCGAATCTGGCGACTCAGTCGCTAACCGAGCTTTTGTTATCTATAAGGTAGAAAAAACAGAAAACAAACATTTTCGTGTAGGAATTTCTGTTGGCAAGAAGGTTGGCCACACTGCAGTTGCGCGTAATCGACTCAAGCGTTATATTCGGGCCGTGATTGATGAAGAAAAATTGCAAATTGATTCGCATGTTGATTTTTTAGTCATTACGCGGCCTTATGCTCGTGATTTTAATATGGATCAAGTGCGTAAAAACTTGCTTCACGCATTATCATTAGCCCATATTATTGAAGAAATGCCAGATGAAGTTGAGGAAAAATAGATTGAAGGACATTCTGACGAAGAGAAATGTCAAACGTCTTCTTGCTGTCTTGGCAGTAGCTATGCTTGCTTTAGTATTAACAGGCTGTGCTACTACAGGCGCAAACGGTCAAGTAGCACCAATTTCACATACAAGTGGTAATTGGTGGGATCGTTGGATCGTTTACTATATGTCAGCTTTCATTTTGTGGTTAGCTAAGTTGATGGGGAACAGTTATGGTTGGGCAATTATTATCTTTACCATTATTGTTCGTGTCATCTTGCTACCTTTGAATGCTATTTCAATTCGAAGCACTACTAAGATGCAGAGCATTCAGCCACAAATTGATGAGTTGCGTAAAAAATATCCAGGACGTGACACTGAATCAAGAACATTATTACAACAAGAAACTAGCAAGCTTTATAAAGAAGCAGGCGTAAATCCTTATACTGGATGTTTGCCTGTTCTAATCCAGTTGCCAGTTATGTATGCGCTGTATGGTGCAATTTTACGGACACCGCAGTTGCAAACTGGTCGCTTCTTGTGGATGGATTTAAGCAAGCCAGATCCATACTATATCATGCCTATTTTGGCAATGATTTTTACGTTCTTATCGACCTATATCAGTCAATTATCAACGCCAAAATCAGCGCAAAATGGAATGACGAAAGTGATGATGTACGGAATGTCTATCATGGTTGGTGTAATGGCTTTGAACTTCCAGTCAGCTATTACACTTTACTGGGTAATTTCCAACTTATTCCAGGTAGTTCAAACTTTTATCTTGCAAAATCCTATTAAATATAGAAGAGAGCAAGAAGCGAAGGCTGAGGCTGAGCGTGAACGCAAACGTAAACTGAGAAGAACTTACAAGCGTTTAGGACGCAAAATGAAATAAAAGAATATTAATCTAAAATGATTTTTAGATAAAGTAGTCAAAGTGCTTTATCCATCATGTTTATTCGTGGTGGTATAATGCACTTTTTTTATTGAGAAAAGGAAAGAAATATGGCTCAAACTTTAACAGAGTTCGATACTATTGCGGCAATTTCAACTCCAATAGGTGAAGGTGGAATTTCAATCGTAAGAATGTCAGGCGAGGATGCAATCAAGATCGCTAATGAAGTTTTTAAGGGCAAGGACTTAAGTAAGGTACCTACACATACGATTCATTATGGTCATATTATTGATCCGGATACTGGAAAAACGATTGATGAAGCAATGGTGACAGTGCTGCGAGCACCTAAAACTTTTACACGTGAAGATATTGTAGAAATCAACTGTCATGGCGGAATCGTGGTCACTAATCATATTTTGCAAGTATTGTTAAGCCACGGTGCGCGCATGGCAGATCCTGGTGAATTTACCAAGCGTGCGTTTGTAAATGGACGAATTGATTTGACCCAAGCTGAGAGTGTGATGGATATCGTTCGGGCTAAAACTGACAAGGCACGTCAAGTTGCGTTAGGTCAATTAGCTGGCGGTTTGTTACATAAGATTCAAGCAATGCGGCAGGAAATTTTAGATACTTTGGCTAATGTTGAAGTTAATATTGACTATCCAGAATATGATGCCGATACCATTACTGCTAAGCAAATGGTGGATACTTCTAAGTCAGTAATTAAGAAAATTGACCAGTTGCTGAAGACAGCTCAAGAAGGTAAAATTCTGCGTAATGGCTTGGCTACAGCAATTGTTGGGCGGCCAAATGTGGGTAAATCCTCGCTATTGAATTACTTGACTCAGAGTGATAAAGCGATTGTTACGGATGTAGCAGGGACCACGCGTGATACGCTTGAAGAATATGTGTCTGTAAAAGGCGTACCGTTAGAGTTGATTGATACTGCGGGTATTCATCACACTGAAGATAAAGTGGAAAAAATCGGTGTGGAAAGATCAAAAAAGGCTCTAGAACGAGCAGATTTGGTTTTATTGTTAATTGATGCCAGTCAAGCTTTGACAGCTGAAGATCAAGCATTGATTGAAGCAACCAAAGATAAGAAGCGGATCGTGATCTTGAATAAGGTTGATTTGGGTCAAAAAATAACAGTAGATGAGATGCAAAAGCTAACTGCTAGTGATGTTATTTCAACTTCAATTTTGAAGGAACAAAACCTAGATGCACTTGAAGAGTTGATCAATAAGCTTTTCTGTGCTGGGATTGAAAATTCTAATGATCAAATTATGGTCACTAATCAGCGACAAGCTTCACTTTTACATAAAGCAAAGAAAGAATTAGAAGATGTAATTCAAGCAGTTGAAGATGGGATTCCAGTTGATATTGCTCAGATTGACTTTACTGGTGCTTGGGATACTTTAGGTGAAATTACTGGTGAAAGTGCACCAGACGAGTTAATTACGCAGTTATTCAGTCAGTTCTGTTTAGGAAAGTAGGATAGAAAATGGTTAAAACGTATGATTCAAATGAGTATGATGTAATTGTCGTTGGTGCTGGTCATGCTGGCTGTGAAGCTGCTTTGGCTAGTGCTCATATGGGACAAAAGACCTTGCTAGTTACAATTGGTCTAGATATGGTAGCTTTTATGCCATGTAATCCATCTGTTGGTGGCCCTGCTAAGGGGACAGTTGTCCGCGAAATTGATGCTTTGGGTGGTCAAATGGGGAAAAATATTGACGCTACCTATATTCAGATGCGGATGTTAAATACGGGTAAAGGTCCTGCTGTGCGTGCCTTGCGTGCTCAAGCTGATAAGTGGCAATATCATGAGCACATGAAGGATACAATTGAAAATACGCCTAACTTAACTTTACGCCAGGCGATTGTGGATGAATTGGTAGTTGAAGATGGCGTCTGCAAGGGCGTAATCACTAATACTGGTGCCAAATATCATGCTAAAAGCGTGGTTTTGACCACAGGTACTGCGGCTCGTGGCAAGATTATTATCGGTGAATTGACTTATTCATCAGGTCCTAATAACACTACGCCTTCAATTAAATTGTCAGAAAATTTGGAAAAGCTAGGCTTTAAGCTTCGCCGTTTTAAGACTGGTACACCTCCACGTGTTAACGGTAATACAATTGACTATTCTAAGACTGAGGAAGAACCTGGCGACAAAACACCACGTCATTTTTCATATGAAAGCAAGGATGATGATTATCTCCAGAAGCAAATTTCTTGCTGGATGACTTACACTAATCCGACAACGCATACGATAATTAGAAATAATCTTGATCGTGCGCCAATGTTTTCAGGGATTATCAAGGGTGTAGGCCCACGTTATTGTCCTTCAATTGAGGATAAGGTTGTTCGTTTTGCAGATAAAGATCGTCACCAGATTTTTCTTGAACCAGAAGGTCAAACCACTAAGGAAGTTTATGTAGGTGATTTTTCAACTTCAATGCCAGAAGAAATTCAATTGAAGATGATTCACTCTGTTGCTGGACTGGAAAATGCAGAAATGATGCGTCCGGGTTACGCAATTGAATATGATGTGGTTGAACCATGGCAATTGAAGCATACCTTGGAAACGAAGAACGTTAAGCATTTATTTACTGCTGGTCAGATGAATGGAACATCAGGCTATGAAGAAGCAGCTGGTCAAGGATTGATTGCCGGGATTAATGCGGCCTTGTCGGCGCAAAATAAGCCAGGCTTTACCTTAGGACGTAATGATGCTTATATCGGCGTTTTAATTGATGACTTGGTAACTAAAGGGACGAATGAACCATATCGTTTATTAACGAGTCGGGCAGAATATCGCTTAATTTTACGTAACGATAACGCAGATTTGCGTTTGACTGAATATGGTCATGATTTGGGCTTAATTTCTGATGATCGTTATGCAAAATTTGAGGAAAAGAAGCAGGCGATTGGGGATGCAAAGACGCGTTTGCATGAAATTACAGTTCATTTAACTGAAGAGGTGCAAGGATTCTTGCAAAGCATTGGTCAAGAGCCGATGAAAGCAGGCGTTAAGGCTGATGTCTTTTTGCGTCGTCCTAATGTTACGATTGAAGATATTGAGCGCCTAACTGGTGAAGTCATTCCTGGTGACCGCTACGTTAAAGAGCAGGTTGAAATTGGCATCAAGTATGCTGGTTACATTAAAAAAGAAGAAACTCGCATTGCTCGCCTAAAGCGACAAGAAGCTAAGAAGATTCCAGCTGATATTGATTATGATCAGATTGAGGGTCTAGCTACAGAAGCAAGACAAAAATTCGAAAAGATTCGTCCGGAAACTTTGGCTCAAGCAGAGCGAATTTCAGGTGTTAACCCAGCTGATTTGGCAATTTTGAGTGTTTATATTCAAAATGGACGTTACTCTAGAGTGAAAAAGTAGAATAGTTTGAAAATGGCGTAGGAATAGGATCTTGCGCTATTTTCATATGCAAAAATATAAAATAACATATACCTAAATAATATAGAATATAAATAAAATGCAAAAAATTTTCTTAATTTTTTACTATAAGTGTTATCAAATATATATAAAATGAACTGGATTTAGTATAATAATGTTCATAAAATCACAATATAAAGCGCTATCATTCAACTTTGCATAAGCCGAATCTTATTATACTTTGTGAAATGATTCTTATTACAAAAGCGTTTGCATGCGCATAATAACGGCAAAGCTTAAGGCTTGAAAATGTGAAAAAAAGTGTTTTAATACATTATGAAAGAACGAAAGTTAAGGAGATGCACTTATATGACAAAAATTAATGGTTCTGATGCAATGCTTAAAGTTATTTATGATTGGGGAATTGATCATATTTACGGTTTCCCAGGTGGTTCATTCGACTCAAGTATGAACGCTATCTATGACTTTAGAGATAAGATGAAATTTATCGAAGTACGTCACGAAGAAGCTGGCGCTTTAGCAGCTTCAGCTGAATACAAATTAACTGGTAAGGTGGGTGTATGTTTCGGCTCAGCTGGTCCTGGTTCCGCTCACTTATTCAACGGTTTGTATGATGCTAAGTTTGACAAGACTCCAATGGTAGCAATTGTTGCTAACGTTCCAACTAGTCGTCAAGATATCGACTTCTTCCAAGCATTTGACGAAGACAAGTGGTTTTTGAACGCTAGTGTTTGGTGCCGTCAAGCTAAGACTGCTGAACAAATTCCAATTTTAACTGATGAAGCTATTCGTCAAGCCTACGAAAGAAAAGGTCCTGCAATCATCATTATTCCTAAGGACTACGGTTGGCAAAAGATTGATGACAACTTCCGTGTAAACAAGGATGCTCATCCAGCAGCAAACTACCCAGCACCAACTAAGGCTTCAGTTGAAGAAGCTGTTAAGCTTTTGAAGGAAGCTAAGAACCCAACCATGTACGTTGGTTTAGGTGCTAGGGATGCTGGCGAAGAAGTTAAGGAATTTGCTGAAAAGTTCAAGACTCCAATTATGTCATCATACTTAGGCAAGGGTGTAGTTGACGATAAATTCCCAGCATATATTGGTACAATTGGTCGTATCGGGCCTAAGGCAGCTCAAGAAGTTCAAACTGCAACTGACTTAGTTGTTTGGGTAGGTAACAACTCACCATTCTCAATCTTATGGTTCCCTAAGAATGCTAAGGTTATTCAAATTGATATTGACTCATCTAAGTTTGGTAAGCGTCACTCAACTGATGTTTCAATGCTTGCAGATGCTAAGAAGGCTTTGAAAGCAATCATTGATGCTGGTGAGGAACGTAATGAATCACCGCTTTACAAGGCAGCTATTGCAGACCGTGAAAACTGGGATGCATGGCATGCAAGCTTTAAGGACTCAGATGAAATGCCAGTTCGTCCTGAACCAATCTGGGATGTTATTAACAAGAAGGCTGACGACAATGCAATCTTTGCTATTGATGTAGGTAACGTTAACGTTGACTCATGCCGTCTTTTGAACTTGCACGATGATCAAAAGTGGACTACTTCAGGCCTTCTCGCAACTATGGGCTATGGTGCTCCAGCAGCTCTTGCTGCCGCAACTGTTTACCCAGACCGTGAAGTATGGCAATTATCTGGTGATGGTGGCTTTGCCATGATGAACCAAGAACTCCTCACAATGGCTCGTTACAACATGCATGTTTTGAACATTGTATTCACTAACGAAACATTAGGTTACATTGAAGCAGAACAAGAAGATGAATCTCACCAACCATTATCAGGTGTTATCATTCCTGACAACGACTGGTCAAAGGTTGCCGAAGGTATGAACGTTAAGGGTGTTGTTGTCCGCACCAAGAAGGAATTCGAAGAAGCCGTTGACGAATTCAAGAAGATGGATGGCCCAATGTTAATCGACATTAAGTACACCCATGAAATGCCTTACTCAACTGAATTGAATACTCTTGACGATCCAGCCTTCGTTAAGAAGTATCAAGCTGAAGCTTTGAAGCCATTCAGTTACTTTGCAGAAAAGTACGGCGTTGAAGCTGATGCTGCAACCGGTGCATCTCAACATGAAGAATCAAAACCTGAAGAAGATACTGCTCCTGATACAGTTTCGGGTGCTTCACAACACTAATTTGGTTGAGTAATATGAAGAAGCGAGACGCTTGTCCCGCTTTTTTTGTTGGGATTGATATTTTCTGGGGAATAGCCTCATTTTGTATATGATTTTAAATATAGAATAGTCTGTTAGCTAGTAAATAAAATACAGATGCTTATAATAGACAGTGTTGGATATGAATTAATGCTTATTAGCCAATAAGCACTATGTGTAAAAAGAGGCTAAATTATGAAATCTAAAAACGTTCTAATTAGTTTACTTGCTACTGCATCACTTGCAGCATTATTTTCAGCATCATCTGTCACTGCCAACGCTGCAGACAACAGCAATTTAACTGCAGTAGCTAAGTTTGATAAAGCTATAACAATCAAAAATGCTCCCCAGCTGAGTAAGTGGGGCTACATTGTCACTGTAAATTCCGATTCCCAACCTATTTCTGTGGGCAAAGATAGTTATCAAAAAATGCTAAATGACTCTGAATTTAGAAGTGGAAATACTATCAGTCCTAAAAAGGTGAAGAATGTTAAATTCAAAGTGGTAAAAATTGCATATGCTAAACATCATAACGGTGCGTTGATGTATTTAATTACTTCTAAAGACAACCAATATAGCACCTGGACTACTAATCCTGGTATGCAATATTATGCTTTTAAGAGTAAAGCACTTCAAGGAGTTGTTAAACCACTTAATAGAATAAGCAAGAGAGCTGCTGCTCAGGTGCCAATTTATAAATGGCAAAAGATTTCTAAAAAAGCTAGAGCTACTAGAATTAGAAAAAATAAGCATGACTTTAATTTAGCTGTTAAAGCAGCCGAAAAGCTAAAGAGTCAACAACGTAAATTTGTTCTAGCATCTTTAAAGCAAGCCAAAAAGGAAGGGTATATTACCAAGCTAACATTACCATTAGCCTTTAATATCTTGCTCTGGGGAATTGATCAATAGAAACAATATTTCCTAGGAAATAAGTCTAAAGCTAGTGTGAAACATTTTTACCCAATAACAAAAAGATTATTAAGCGAAATTGAAAAGCGGAGCCTTTTGGCTTCGCTTTTTTGCGTGCATGAACGTATAATAATACTTGATGAATTTTGATTAATGGAGGAATTATTAAACATGCAACAATTCGGCGTTATTGGTTTGTCTGTTATGGGCAAAAACCTTGCTTTGAATGTTAGAAACCACGGCTTTTCCGTTTCGGGTTTCTCAATTGATAAGCCAGAAGTTGATGCTTTCGCAAAATACGAAGATGATAAATTAAAGCCTTGCTACACTTGGGAAGAATTTGTAAATTCACTTGAAAAGCCACGCAAGATTTTGATTCAAATTATGGCGGGCGATCCAGTGGATCAAACTTTACAAAAATTGCTGCCACTTTTGGATAAAGGCGATATTTTAATTGATGGTGGTAATTCAAATTACCACGACACTAACCGCCGTTTCCACGAAATGGAAAAGCATGGCATTCACTTCATCGGAATGGGTGTTTCCGGTGGTGAAGAGGGTGCCTTGAATGGTCCTGCTTTGATGCCCGGTGGTGATGAACCAGCTTATAAGGAAGTTGCTCCAATTCTTGAAGCAATCGCCGCTAAGAATACTGAAGGCAAGCCATGTGTCTACTACATGGGGCCTGAAGGTGCTGGTCACTATGTCAAGATGGTACATAACGGTATCGAATACGGAATTATGCAAGAATTCTCAGAAGTTTACAACTTGCTCCGTGATGTTGCCCACAAGAGCGATGACGAAATGTCAGAAATCTTTGATAAGTGGAACCATGGCAAGGTAGAAGCATATCTTAGTGAAATTACTTCAAAGGTTTTGGCTCAAAAAGATGATTTAACTCCAGATCACGTGATTGACCACATTTTGAATGTTGCTTCTTACAAGGGTACTGGTAACTGGATGCTTGAAGATGGTGTTGCCCTTGGTGCACCTGTAACGGTAATCGCTGAAGCAGTTATGGCTCGTTTCATGAGTAAGCAAGCGCATCTTGCTATCGAAAAAGGCATTAAGCCAACCAAGTTTGAATACAAGGGTGAAATTCCTGATGATATGGTTGACGTGTTTGAAAAATCATTGCAATTAGCCCAAGCTGTCGCATATGCTCAAGGTTTCCAACAATTAACTATGGCTGCAGAAGCTTATGATTGGGACCTTAGATACAAGTCAATCGCTCAAGATTGGGAAGCAGGTTGTATCATTCGTTCCGCAATGTTAAAGGATATTGAAAATGCCTACGACAAGAACGATAAGCTCATGAACTTGTTCCAAGATGATTACTTCCGTAAGTTGATGGAAGAAAACTTGCCAGCATTACGCAAGTCAGTTGAATTTGCTACTAAGTGCGGTGTTCCAACCCCAACTTTGAGTGCAGCTCTTAACTGGTTGGAATCAATTTTTAATCCAAACTTGCCAGCTAACATGATTCAAGGTCAACGTGACTACTTCGGTGCTCATACTTACTTGAGAAATGATCGTGAAGGCGTCTTCCACACTGAATGGTATGAAGAAAAATAAATAGTTTCATGTGAAACGAAAAAAAAGTCAGTTAGAACAATCTAGCTGGCTTTTTTAGTGTAAAATGGTCTTTGACACGTTTTTTTGTAAGGGAGAAAAAATGAAAGACGAGGCAAATAAAACCAACATTAAACTCTTGTTACAAGCTTTACTAGTAGGTATCTGTACCGGAGTGGTAGTTGGCATATTCAGATTTGGAATTGAGAAGACATCAGGATTTTGGCTGTATTTATTTCAATTAGCGCATCAAAATCCATTATGGTTTATTGCAATTATCATTGGCTTTATTGCAGTAGCAGTAATTGCTGGATACTTTGTTAAGCAATACCCACATGTGGGTGGTTCTGGTATTCCAGAAGTAAAACTGCAATTGCAGGGGAAATTATCTTTGCAATGGTTTCCGATTCTGTGGCGGAAATTAATCGGTGGTATTTTGGTAATTGGTACCGGACTTTTTTTAGGACCAGAAGGACCATCATTGCAATTAGGCTCAACAATTGGGCAAGGTGTAGCCCAAGGCTGCAAGCAAAACAAATTGAAGACTAGAGTACTTCTGGCTACTGGTGCTTCCAGCGGTTTGTCTGCCGCTTTTGGCGCTCCTTTAAGTGGTGCTTTATTTGTTCTTGAAGAAGTATTTCATAACTTTTCACCATTAGTTTGGATGAATGCCTTAGCTGGCGCAATCGCCTCAAACTTTGTCGTTTCAAACTTATTTGGTATTCATCACGCCTTAGCAATTCAATATAACTATTCATTTCCACTCCCGTTATACTGGCATTTGCTTGTCTTGGGAATTCTATTAGGCTTATTAGGTCATTTATATAAAGTTGGTTTATTCAGTTTAAAGAAGGTCTATGCTAAAATCACCTTTTTGCCTCGATGGTTGTATGGACTTATTCCTCTGGCAATCTTAATTCCAATTGCTTATTTCTGGCCTTTAATTACTGGTCCAGGTAATCGCTTGATCCTGTCTTTGCCAAAGATGATTACTAAAACAGGCTGGGGCATTGTTGGGTTACTTGCTTTCTATTATGTGATGAGAATTGTCTTTTCAATTGTAGCCTATGACTCTGGTCTGCCTAGTGGGATCTTTTTGCCAATTTTAACGATGGGTGCCTTAATTGGTGCTACTTATGGCTTGTTAATGGTGCAACTGGGATTAATGCCGCAACGCTTGGTGGTTAACTTGGTTATTTTCTCAATGGCTGGTTATTTTGCGGCAATTATTCGGGCCCCGTTTACGGCAATTATCTTGATTACCGAAATGGTCGGATCCTTACTTCACTTAATGCCGCTAGCTGTAGTTGCTTTTATTGCTTTGTTAGTTGATGAACTGCTTGGCGGGAAACCAATTTATGGCTTGCTCGCAGCCGCTATGGACAAGAGTAGTGACCACAAGGCTAACTATACTGGTCAGGCTGATACAATGGCTCTGCCGGTCTATGAGAGCAGTAGACTGGTTGATAAAACCATTTCTGAGGTTCAATGGCCAGTTGATACTAGGGTAAGAACAATTCACCGTGATGGGGATGAGATCATACCAAATGGTCAAACGGTAATTCGCGGCGGAGATATGCTTATTCTGGAGTTTGATTCAAGTCAACGTGGCGCGGTTTATAGCAAGATGAAGGACTTGCAAGGCGTTGAACTGGATGGATAGAAAAAATCGTTACTCAATTGAGTAGCGATTTTTTGTTTAATTGGATTTTAAGTAGTGTAAAAACTAATGCTAAAACTTTTAGTAATCAAATCAATATAGAAGTTGATGGTTAAGCTGCTCGCTTAAATATCTCTTTAGTTGCATCAGCTACTCGATTTGGTATCCCGTATGCTTGCATAAATAAACCTGGATCTTCGAAGCAATCACCCATTTTGCAGGAGTAATTATAGATTAGCTTTATTGAAAAGATGTCTGCTGGACTTTCTTCGGAATTCTGTTCTGTAAAAGTGATATATTGACGAGAATCTACTTCACCATTAGTCAGCATAATGTGACCAATCTCATGACCTATTGAAAATGGTACTTCTTCTTGATGATGCCAATTAGTATTAATGACAGCGAATCTATAGTTCTTTAAAGAAATGGATGGGTAAGTTGGATTTACTTCAACTAATTCAACCATAATATCACGTTTTTTAGCATAGGCTAATAACCAGTCTATGAGTTCTTGTTTATTCTGATCTGCTGTTGTCATGTCGTTTAATAAGTCCTTTTTTGATATCACGTTCCATAAGTTGACGAACTATGTTCAGGTAGTCTTCTGGAATAGTGTAGCCATGATAGAAATATGGTACTTCACCATCAATAGAAATACCACCAGTTTCATCACCTTTAGGTGACGGGCTAGGATTGTTTGTCTTACCACTTAAATAATCGGCTGACGTATGTAGTACATCTGCGACTGCATTAAGTGCATCAATTCCTGGTCTTTGATTCTTCCAATTATAGATGGAATTTCTACCTAAACCTGCCTTGTCATTTACTTCACGGAGATTCATTTTGTATTTTTTTGCTAATTCTTTTGTGCGCTCTAACTCAATCATACCAAGCCTTTCAGGAATACTTGTTCGAAAAATAATAGTTTTTTAGCTTTTTTTATTGACATAATTAGTTAATTAACTTATAGTAAATATTGTCAACGAGATATGAAAAAGAAAACAACCTAAGTTAATAAAATTCTTGGCGGAACATTTACCAGCTTTCGGTTATTTCTTATACATTTATATTAGTCTAAAAACTAATATAAATCAAGTGTATTAGTGTCTTGTTGAACATTATCAAACAGAGGTGAAGTCCAATGGACATTCGTTAGCCCCCTTGGATCGTTTGATCAAAAGAGAGGTGATTCATTCAATTATGGATATTCATGATTACGTTGAGCTGATTACTCTGGCGTTATGGGTAATTAGCGTAGTAGGTATTGGCATCTTGAGCAGAGTTCATTTCAAGAATAAACGCTTAGAGCAATTCCGCAATACTGCAGATAGCTTAATGAAAAGCTATGTACGCTTATACGACAAAGAAAATCTTTCTGACGAACAGAAGATTAACCGTGTTGGCAACGCAGTAGTGAACAGCCTTGAAGCAAAAGGCTTCAAGCTGAACAGGCAAGAAGTGCAGGACATCTTTGCGGAAGTGGCTAAACAGATGAATGAGCAAACTCAGGATAAGTAGTAGTTTTTTAATTTTTCGGAGGTTTTATTATGTTAGATGCAACAAATATTAGAATTTTAGATAGATTCGATATGAATACAGGTTACAGAGCTGTAGTTCAAAAAGGTAATGTAGGATCAAAGTATGTTTATGGTTTACAGTTAAGAAATAACCAGACAGAAACACATGTATTGCGTGGCTTCCGTGGCAACGTGACAACCCCTGTGCTTACTTTAGTAGGTGCAGCAGCTGGACACACCCAAACTTGGGAATATTCAGGTAGATCTGGTAAATGGTTCGTTGGTACTAAAAACAAGAATAAATGGGCTTCTCAAATTGCTCGAGCAGATATTAGATACAAATCATATGCTTCATCAAATACTGAATTCCCACGTTTAGCATACTTGAACCGCGCAGGTAATCCTGAAGATCAATGCTCTGGTGATGAAATGGAACGCGCTGAAGTAGCAGTTTCACCAGATTATAGTATGCTTTTAATTGCTACTATTGAGAATAATGGAACAGGCCACTTTTCAATTTATGACCTAAATGTCATTAATAATGCATTAGATGAGGCTGGAAATAATGGTTTCGTAAATATGGGAAATTATCAATGTGAAACTAGTTTTACAGTATATGGTTTGTATGGATCTGTTTTAAACTCTGTACAAGGTTATGATCTTGATAATTCTGGTAATATTTATATTACTAGTCAAAAATCACCAAGTTTAAGTAATGGTTCATGGTCATACTATCACAAGGAAATTGTAAAAATTCCGTTTTATGCACGTAATGATCAATCTCAATGGGAAAATGTAAACTTAAGTGCATTTGGTGGATTAGATATTTCAGGTGAACATAGTGAAGTTGAAAGTATCCAAATTATTGATGAAAATCACGGTTACTTAACTGTTGCATACCATGCTAATGTTAACGGTAAAAATAAAACTGTTTCAAATAAGGTTTATGAATTAGCTTGGGACTAAATTTGTAAATTTTAGCCTTAATAGCATCAAATCAATATGATTTGATGCTATTTTTGTTGTCTAAGTTTATACAAAGTAAGATAATTGAAGTATAGAGATTTTCAAAGGGTGGTTAATAATGAGAAAAAATAAAATCATGTTAATTTCTGTAGTAGCTTTAATGGGAACGGCACCTATCCTGAGTACTACAACTAGCGCTCATACAGTACAAGCAGATTCTTCAATAACCAAGACTATTATGCACAACGCATTAGCTTATGATAAAGATGGAAATAGTACCGGTCATAAATATTACGTTTATGGTAGTGTTCATGTAGATCCAAAACCAGTAACTATAAATGGAGATCAATATTACAAAGTTACAGATAAAGATGAATATATCAAAGTAACTAATATTGATGGTGTAACCCGAAAGATTACTCATAATGCTTATATATACCGGACTTCTACTCAAAGGACACCTTATGGTATGACTGCCAACAGTAAGAAATGGAAATTTTATAAAGGTGAAACCGTAACTACATATGGTGGATCATATAAATTTAAAAACGGTAAACGTTACTTTAGAGTAGGTGGGCCACGTAAGCAATATATTAGATCATATAATTTAGGCCCAGTTATTAGTACTAATACTGCATCAAATTTAACCAGCAATGAATCAAACAACGCTACTAATACTAATGCCGAGGAAGCAACTGTTACCGTAAAAAATGCTTACGGTGTAAATATTTATGATAATCAAGGTAAAGCAATCAAAAAGAATCTCAAAGCTGGTACGAAGTTTATTGTAGATAAACTAGAAGTTACTCCGTTTGCTGATCATTTTCCATCAACTGCAGCACAAGCTGGAATGTATAGAATAAAAGGTACAGACAATTGGCTTTTAGCTATTGATGTAACTGCCGATAAAAAATTAGTAAAGCATGATTATGATCACGAACATTATGGCTATATCAAATTTGTCAAGGATACTGATGTGTATAATGCTGACGGTACTATGCAAAACCACAATGGCGCAAAAATTGTAAAACAAGGTGGAAATCTGAAAGTAGATAAACTCATATACATTTGGGTACCAAGTGAAAACAAGGCAGAATTATTCTACCATTTAGTTGGTACTAAGTTCTATGCTACAGGTAACGTTGATCAAATTGAAGTCGGTAATGATGCCTATGTTAAAGCTAGTGATGTTAAATTTGTTAATATAGGTTTGACATTAACCCCTTCAAACACAGCAGCAGAAGCTGAGGCAGCTGCAAAAAAGAAGTAATATTCGTTAGCTCCAAAATTCTACAGAATTAACTCAATATTAGAAGATGGCTAAACCATCTTCTTTTTTCTTGCAGAAAAATAATGATTAGGCGACAATTAAATTCACGGAAGAAAAAAGAGGGGGCGAAAAATTGAATAAACTTGTACAAATCACGCTTAAGGCTGATCAAGAAAAATATAACTTAGATGGGGATGCAAGTATTACGGTAGTTGATGCAAATTCTTACTATATTGGCCGCATTATCACGCAACATCATGGCTGGATTACCTTTGAATCAGTCGATCAAGGCGGTAATTTAGGTGGAATAGTCTTTATTAAAGAAGATCAAGTAGCTAAGATTGAAGACGATACGCCTAATCTACGCTATTATATGATTACCCAAGTTAAGGATTCATTTAACTTAGAGCAATTAAATAAGACAGTGTTAGCCTGGGATTTTACTAATCTGCATGATTTACTGATTAACGTAGCTGACGCGCAACCCTTTACAACTTTTGAGGTGAATACAGGTGCTACTTACACTGGCTTAATTACTCAACTTGATCAACATGAAGTACGTATTTTGGAACGCAATGAATTAACGCTTGAACATTACGCTACCGTTATACCACTCGATGATATTGTTTGTGTTGATACAAATGCCATTGATAATCGCTTGTTTACTCAGTATCTGCGGCAATCACAGAAGCAAGAATTCACTAACGACTTGGATCTGGTTGAAATTTATTTTGATTATACCTTTGATGATCAATATGGTAGTTTTGCTATTGGTAAAGTACTCAAGTATGACGATGATAATCTGGTATTGGAGAGCATCAATGAGTTAGGGCAGGTTGAATCAATTGCAGTGATTGCTAGGAGTCATATAACGCATATTACTGAAGATTCAGAACGTTTGGCCTTCTTTAATTTTTTGGTTCAATGGCAAAAGCACAATGGTATTTTTGATCCAGACAAGCTAGAACGTTCAGTTAAATTGCGAGATGAGATTAAATCACCAGCAGAAATAATCGAGAATTGGCCAGAAAATCGCGTTATAAAAATCAGTGATGCAATTTATCATTATCCCGATCGTTTAGGCTTAATTGAAGATCGTTCAGAAGACGGTTTTCAATTAAAAATTTTAACTGAATATGGTCTAGGTGACGTTAGTGATCATGAGTATAATGATTTAATTAGCGTTGATTTAGCTGGTTCAGAAATGAGAAAGATGCAACAATTTTTTGATAATGAAGAGTAAATTTATTGTCAGTAACCAGAAATTTCTAATATAATTAAAGAAACGAAAGGAAGATGTTTTATGGGATTAACTTTTGACAACCCTAATAACTTACAGAAGATGCTTGATCGCTTTGCGACTGTACCAGATCCAAAGAAGACACCTAAGCATAAGGATCCAGAAGAATTGTTGAACAAGGATTCTAAAGATAAAAAGAAAAAAGATAAGTAAAAAAGACAGGTTGCATGCGCAATCTGTCTTTTTAATATGATAATTTAGTTATTTTCTTTATTTTTTATAAATTGGGGTGAGGTCTCAGGTGCCCAGATGAGGCAGACCACAAAGGCAAAGAGCAAGACAATGGCACAGACTAGCATTGCCAAGCTAGCACCACCAACATTTGTTAAAACCGGCAATAAGAAGGTCCCTGCTGCAGCCCCAATCCGGCTAATTGTGATACAAGTACCTACGCCGGTTGCTCGCACCTTGAGATCAAACAATTCAGTTGGGTAAGGATAATCTAAAATTAAACCGGCGGATAAAATGATGGCAAATAAAGTAAAGATTCCCAACTTAAGCATGGAATTCAAATTAGGTACAATTGCCAAAATCCCGATTAATACGCCAGAAACTAAGAAGTTGCTGATCAGGTAAAAGCGACGGCTAACTTTATTAAAAATCCAGGTCCCAATTAATACACCGATAAACATTCCGCCGTTATAGATAATTCCAGAGACATTTCCACTGATGATATTCATGCTTTGCAGCAAGAGTGGCAAGAAAATACTGATGCCAAAGAATGAGAAAGCTTGGCAAGCATAGAAAATCCCACCGACTAAGGTATGCCGCAAATATTGTTTGGAAAATAATATTGCCCAGGAAATATTTTTAGGCGTTTTCTTTTTATCGCGCTTCATGAAATGTGCTGGTAAGCACCATTTGTGTCCCATATGCTTGCGAATAATCTTATTGGCACTCTTAACTTTTCCTTTGCTTGCTAGCCAGCTTGGTGAAGCAGGTAGTGGGAAAAGGCTTCTAAAAATAGCCGCAATTAATGCAGGAATTGCGCCAGTTGCCAAGATTATTTGCCAAGTATAATTACCAAAGCTAGTAATAAAACTACCAGTCAAGTAGGATAGAATAAATCCGATTGTCCAATAGATCAATAAATGACTCTGGCGCTTGCTGTCTTCACCCTTAGGCAGCCATTCAGTTAATAGGGCGTTTCCGACGGTGTAGTCAACAGCGATCATTAGTCCAATCCCGATGCGGATCAGGAAGGTTAAAACAAGGCTAGCTGTCACTAAGTGAAGTAATGAAAAAGCAGCTAAAATATACATATTCCACATTAGTAACTTGCGGCGGCCGATTTTATCAGAGAGGCGGCCGATCAAGAGACTGCCAGCTAGGCCAATGAGGGCACCAGCTCCGATTAATCCAGTCCAAAGATCGCTAATTTGAATATATTTAGCTGCGTTAGAAAGGGCGGTACCACTAATTCCTAAAGAGTAACCGCAGGCGATTTGGCCTAAGACAACGGCTACCATCACTCTTAAGTGAACGGACATCAGTGGTGCACGCTTATAATTCTTTTTAGTTTTAATAAATCTTTTACGTTTTTCTTCTTGAATAGTTTGCTGGTTATTTTCCATAAGAGCAAGATCAAAGCTTGCTTAAAATACATCTCCTTTGATAAATACTTTACATAATCCATACCCATGCTATCAAAAAATAAGCAAATATGCAAAAAAGAGTCCGTAATTACAGACCCTCTTTTCGTACAATTGCTTATTTTAGGCTTTTTCAATCTCACCAGCAGCAATTGGTAGAGTTGTATGAGCATCGTAACTCATTACATCACCAGCAACACTTGCAGGCAATTCAAGACTTGCAGGCACACCGTGAACGTAAACTACGCGCTTGTCTAATCGTAAATCACGGCTACCAAAGGCATCTGCAAACTTAGTTTGAAGTTTGTCAAGTGGGACATCGATATCGTATTCATAATGGCCATTAGCATCTGCAACAGGATAGCCGTCGTGTGGAATGTTCATATCTTGTGGTGCGTCGTCTAACGGCACCATTGTTGTGCCGGAGACTGGTTCGGTTTCTGGTAGGTCGATGAAACCATCATGGTTAACGTCTTGAGCTGAAGTTGGTACATGAGCTTTTTTACCGTCAGCGAAGCCATGAAAATGTTCCCAGTGTTCAATATTGGCTGGAGTGTCAAACATCTCAACGTGAATATGTAAGTTGTCACCATTTTCTTCAAAAGTAGCGGTACCGTGAGCTTTGGTACCGATCTTGTCAGCATTTAAAGGTGTAATATGTGCAATATACTTAGTCATAAATAAAACCTTCCTTTCTACTCTACTTGTATTGTCATCTTCATTATAGTAGGATGTTAGAAAAATTACTTGATTTAAGTCAAGAAATGGGAGACTTTTTAATGACACATTCACCAGTAGCATGTATTAGTAAGGCAACAATTTTTAATAATCTTCCAGTAAAAATGATTGAAAAATTGGTGCCAATTTCAACGCATCAAGAATATTTCCCTAAAGGCAGTATTATTCGCCAACCAGGCGATGGCAAGGATGGGATGATTTTCTTAGATCAAGGCAGTGCTAAGATTTATAGCATCAATGAAGATGGCAAGGAGACTGTATTGGGTATTTTAAACAAAGGAGATGCTGACGGCCAACAGAATCTATTTCGAGATAATATCCAAGAAAATTTTATTGAAGCATTGCAAGATACCTATGTATGTTCCATTGAGCGACAGGATTTTCAAAAATTATTAAAAAGAACACCAGATTTGGCCTTAAATTTGCTTAACAGCTTTGGTGAGCAGTTGGTCATAATTGAGACTAATTCTATTCGACGTAATTCAATGAATGCACAAGAGCGAATAGTGGCTTATTTGAAAGACTTATCTAAGAAACAAGGAAGCAATGTAATTGAATTAAAGTTAAAAAAGAAAGACTTGGCTTCGTATTTAGGGATTACTCCTGAAACATTAAGCCGAAAATTAAAAAAATTGCAAAAAGAAAACCGGATCAAAATATCCGGTCGAAGAATTATCTTACTTTAAAGCTTAAGCTGCTGTACCAGCTATTTTTGTTTTGTTTAACAAAAGTGAACTAGTGACAACTGAAACAGAAGAAAACGCCATAGCTAAGCCTGCAAGTTCAGGACTAAGCTGCACGCCAAAAGCCATGAATAAACCCGCAGCAATTGGAATGCCAACCGTGTTGTAAATCAAAGCCCAGAAGAGGTTTAATTTGATTCGATTGAACGTCTTCTTAGATATTTCTAGTGCTCTGACAACACCCATTAAGTCGTTTTGAACAAGGACGATACCGCCAGATTCAATTGCAATATCAGTACCTGATCCCATAGCGATTCCGACATCAGCTGTAGACAATGCAGGTGCGTCATTAATCCCGTCACCAACAAATGCTACTTTATTGCCTTCATCCTGCAATTTCTTAATCTCAGCAGCTTTTTCGGTTGGCAAAACGCCTGCTATAACTTGATCAATACCAACTTCGCGCCCAATTGCTTCGGCAACATTTTGGTTATCACCTGTAAGCATGACGGTCTTTAAGCCATGCTCTTTCAGTTCTGCAATTGCTTGCTTAGAACTTGCTTTAGGTACATCTTGAATTGCAATCAATCCAATGATGTCACTACCTAGGCCAACATAAACTACAGTTTTAGCTTCTTTTTGTAGTTGAACTGCCTGACTCTTCATTTCCTGGGAAATATTTATATCAGTAAGCAACTTATCACTACCAACAAAAGCTTCTTGATCATTATAGTTAGCCTTAACACCGCGGCCCTCAATAGCCGCAAAATTTTTAATCGGTTCAATTGTAATATTGGCTTCTTTTGCTGCTTTAACTACAGCAGTTGCTAAGGGGTGTTCAGAGTTTTCTTCTAAGCTAGCTGCAATAGCTAAAACTTTGTTTTTATCACCTACAACATTAGTAACTTGCGGTTTACCAACAGTAATCGTACCAGTTTTGTCGAAAACAACGGTATTAATGTCACTGACTTCTTGAAGTACTTCACCATTTTTAATCAAAACACCCATCTTGGCACTACGTGCTGTACCAACCATTAATGCAGTAGGGGTAGCTAGACCTAATGCACATGGACAAGCAATTACAACGACAGATACTGCAAACAGGATTGCACTAACTAGGCTGGCTCCTAAGAAGACATACCAAACAATGAAAGTAATAATCGCAATGATTAAAACAGCTGGGACAAAGATATTAGAGATCTTATCAGTTAAATTTTGAATTGGAGCGTGACTAGTCTGTGCTTTTTTAACCAAATCAACAATTTGGGCGAGCATTGTATCACTACCAACCTTGGTAGCCTTAAAAGTAAAAGTACCATTAGTATTAATAGTTGAGCCAACTACATTATCGCCTTTTTTCTTAGTGACTGGCATACTTTCACCAGTAACCATTGATTCATCAATGGTGGTTGAACCGTCGAGAATAACGCCATCAACTGGAATCTTTTCACCAGGTTTTACGCGAATCGTATCACCAGGTTTAACTTGGTCAAGGGGAACCTTAACGAATTCACCGTTACGCAATACTTCGGCGGCTTTGGCTTGTAAGTCAACTAGCTTAGCTAAGGCGTTAGAAGCGTTATTATGCATTTTTTCTTCCATTGCGTCGCCAAGTAAAACGAAGATCGTTACATAAGCGGCACTTTCAAAGTAAACTTCGCGGCTGGTGAACATGGCATAAATGCTGTAGAAGTAGGCCACAGACGTACCAACTGCAACTAGAGTGTTCATGTTGGCGTTATGATGCTTAAAGGCTCCCCAGGCACTCTTCCAGTATGGTGCAGCTGAGATCGCCATGATAATTGTTGTTGTAACAAAAGCAATCCAATTATATCCAGGCATCATCCAGTGAAATGGCATGGCAATCATCTGAATGAGCATTGGGATTGAGAGTATAAAGGAAATCCAGAAGCGTTGAATATTAGAAAGTTTCATCATTTAACCACGATCTTTCCATGAAACATATCCATCCCGCAGGCATAATTGTAAGTACCAGGCCTATCAGTTGGAATATTAATCGTTACTTCTTTTTGACCATCAAGTTTTTGGTCAAAATCTAAATCTTTAGAAACAACTTCATTCATACAGCCCATATTATCTGATGGAATAAATTTAAGTTGAGCCGGCTTACCTTGCTTGAAGGTAACTACTTCTGGCTTGTAACCATGATTTTCTGCGTTAACGACAACTTTTTTAGTTTGATTTTTTGAAAAAATACTCATTATTTGACCTCAATCTTCCCATGAAACATATCCATCCCGCAAGCGAAGTTATAAGTGCCTTTTTTGTCAGTTGGAATTTCAATTGTAGTAATTTTTTGTTTAGTTAAATCTTTATTTACGCCAAGTTGTTCAAAGACAACGTGTGATAAACAGGCAGTTGAATCTTGCATGTCAAAGTTGACTTTAGCAGGAACACCTTGCTTAAGGACAACCGTAGCTGGGGAATAGCCTCCGTTAACCACAATATTTACCTCTTGAACGCCTTGATCAACATTGGCAGTACCAACGGCTTCTTCGTGTTTGCCGAAAAACCACCAAAGAATGAAGCCGATTAAGGCAATGGCAACAATAAGAATGATAATTTTTGAAATACTCATTTTTAATTCTCCTAGCAAAAGTGCTTTTTCCCTGACAGACAATTGCAAGGAACATGTTCAGGAGCACTTTTTTCTTTCTCGTTAATTTTTTGTTTTATTTTAGCTAAATCACTTTTGGAAATAGGCGAGTTAGCAAGCAATTGTAGTAAAACTTCACCTTTATGCATATCGCACATGCGATTCAATAATTCTTGTGCTGCCTCTGTCATTACTTGAGTCTGATTGATTTTAGCAGAATAAATAAAACGTCGACCCTCTTTAGAAGTAGCAAGTAAATTTTTGTTAACTAAGCGGCGTAACAGCGTCTTAATGGTAGATCCTGACCATTCTTTTTTAGCTTGCAGTTCTTGAATTATTTTAGTTGAACTAACAGGTTCAAGGGTCCAAATAATCCGCATAACTTCCCACTCACTATCGGAAATTGTACTTTCTTTTTCTTGAAGAGTAACCATCTTTTCCTCCTTTTGTTTACAAATGTAACTATACACTTAAAATCTACATTTGTAAACTTTGATGCGATAAAAAAGCATGCTTTTGCGCATGTTTCTCAATTTTAAGATTTAATTATTTACTTTAATGTCGCCATCATCGCTATTTGCAATTAAGACATTCTTACTATGTAAATTTTGTTGGTAAGAGCCACCATCATCATCGTTATAATTGTGATGACGATAGGTAACATCCCCATCGCCGGAGCTCAAATTTACGCCTGGAGCATTACAATTTTTGATTGAAATATCGCCATCATCAGATATGGCTTTGAATCCAGAAATTGAATGCAATTTCTGGATTTGAATATCTCCATCGTCAGAATCGATTGAGCCGTTTGTTACATTAAAGGAATCAGCATTGATATCACCATCATCACTATTAAGGATCAAATTTTTGGCCTTTACTTGACCATAACAACTAATATCACCATCATCAGTGTTGATTTTGATTTTAGTCAATTGCTTTTTAGGTAGATAGATAGTCAAATAGTTATTTTCGTTGTTGTTAATATTAATTAAAACATGATGATGATCACGAATAATTAATTTGCCATTTTTAACTTTAACTAGGGGCTTTATTTTTGTACCACCATGATAAATGACTTTAGGATGATTGCTTGCCTGTAAATTGAAATTTAATAAACTTACATCGGCATCAATTTCATCGAAGTTTTGTTGAGTCATGTTTTTCTTGATTGTAGGTCCAATATTAGTGTAATGGTGTGGGATAAATTGACAGCCAGATAAACTAACTAATATTGTGAATAATAAGGTAATTAAAAAGATTTGTCTTTTCATTTTTTTACTCCTATGAAAAAGCTTCAATAATTTCAGAAATAGCATCACCGATTAATGGTAAAAGAATAAGGATAATCCACCAATATTTTGCTAAAAAATCCCAAAAATTAAGATGGGTAGAGGGCGATTTTTCTAGAACGACTTTTTGAACATTTTTATCTTTACCTAAGATCAAATTATCTAGAGAGATATCAAATAATTCACTCATGGTTACTAAACGATCAATATCTGGTAAAGAACCGCCTTTTTCCCATTTAGAAACTGATTGGCGAGAAACATTTAACTTTTGTGCAAGATTATCTTGAGTTAATTTAGCATTTTCGCGATAGTTTTTGATGCGTTGACCAATTGCTTGAATATCTATCATTCATTTTTACTCCTCATTTGAAAATTCATAACTTAATATTGGCTTTTTTCGCTAAAAATGTCGAGCAAATATTAGCAGAATCTTGTCAAATGGTGTTTGCTTTTTGTCAACTTGAATTATTTT
Organism: uncultured Lactobacillus sp.; assembly: GCF_947367125.1. Taxonomy (GTDB): domain Bacteria; phylum Bacillota; class Bacilli; order Lactobacillales; family Lactobacillaceae; genus Lactobacillus. The sequence continues at coordinate 8,082 of NZ_CANBCQ010000014.1, read as the reverse complement.
ATGTAAAAAATTATCGAATTTAGTGAATTAACAGACTAATTGTTAGCAATATAATCATGATCCAGATGGCATCAATTAGATATACTAAAACTTTAATCCAGATCTTTTGATAAAGCTGGCCAGTTTCAAAAAGAAAATATAGAGCTATCCCAGCTAGAATTACTGCAAAAGTAGTTGCAGAATTATTGTGAATATTCAAATAAAAGAAACTTCCTGCAACAGCAGAGGTAAGTAGGGTGCCGATAATCCAAAGTGCTTTCTTGTTTAAGTTCATTTTACTCACTCCAATAATATCGTTTCATGTGAAACTTGATATGGTCATGATAACGAAAAATGTCGGCTAAGCAATAAATGTTAGCCGACATTTTATTCTTTATAAATTCGTTACCAAGAAGAATATAACAAATACCACAAATAAGATGTACATCATTGGCGTTACTTCTTTGTAGCGCTTAGAAGCAATCATCGTAATTGGGTAAGCGATCAAGCCTAATGCTAAGCCGTCTGAAATTGAGTAAGTCAATGGCATTCCTACTACAGTAAGAAAGGCTGGAAAAGCAATTTCAAACTTCTCCCAATCGATTTTCTTCAAGTTGCTGGCCATCAAAACACCAACAATAATCAAAGTAGGAGCAGTAACGGTAGTTGGGATAACTTGCAAAAGTGGACTGAAAATCATACTGATAATGAAGAAAATCCCCACAAAAATTGCAGTTAAACCAGTCCGACCGCCCATGGCAATCCCAGCACTTGACTCAACAGAAGTACCGAGTGGAGCAGTACCAAAGACTGCACCTTCAACCATCGCGGTAGAATCGGCCAAAAAGGCACGACCAATCCGCGGAATTTTACCATCTTTATCAACCATGCCGGCTTGTTCTGTCATTCCGATTAAAGTACCAGCAGTATCGAAGAAAGTAACCAAGAGGAAGGTTAAAACAACCATCCAAAGTTGAGCAGTGTTGATGTCTTTAATGTGGAAAACAGCTTGGCCAAAAGTTGGTGCAATACTTGGCGCACCAGAAATGATGCCATGAGGCAATGGAATTTGTCCAATCAGCATACCAAAGATAGCAGTAACGATCATCCCAATAAAGATAGAGCCAGGGACATTCATCGCCATTAAAACAACAGTTAAAATTAAGCCAAACAAAGTAATCCAAACTGCAGGATTGCTGAATTTACCTAAGGTAACTAAGGTTGAATCACTGTTGACGATCAATTGCCCATTTTTTAACCCGATAAACGCAATGAACAAACCAATTCCGGCAGAAATTGCATATTTCATGTCTTGAGGAATCGCGTTGACTACTAATTCACGTAGCTTAAATACAGTAATTAAGATGAATAAAATAGAAGCAACTAATACTGCAGCCAGAGCGGTTTCCCAAGAAATATGCATTCCGACACATACGTTATAAGCGAAAAAGGCACCACTACCTAAGGTTGGTGCTAGGGCAATGGGATAGTTAGCGATGAATCCCATCAAGAAACAACCAATTGCCGTAGCTAGAGCAGTTACGGTAAAGGCAGCACCTTTAGGGATGCCAGCTGCGTTTAAAATATTCGGGTTAACAAATAGGATGTAGGAGAGACTGACAAACGTGGTTAATGCAGCGATTAACTCGCGCTTCACAGTGGTATGAGCATCCTGTAAATGAAAGACTTTATTCAACAAACTCTTTTTTCCTCCTCATGTAGAAATAATGTTTTGAGAAAACAAAAAGACAACTCCTACCACAACTATAGTATGGTAAAAGCTGCCTTACAAATTTATGACCTCAATTACCTATAGTCCTGAATTTCTGGTTCAGGGTAGAAACTGTCGACCTTATTTCGACGATATATAGATATAACTTTAGTCGTATTCTAGCAGAGTTTGATTTTTAACGCAATGAGGTGAAGGTAAAAGAGATACATTTCCTAGGAAATGTGAAACTGAATTATAATAGTTGTAGGTAGAAAGTTATATAAGAGGAAAAACTGATGAATAAAATAAAAATAGCTTTTTTTGATGTAGATGGAACTTTAGTTGAAAAAGGTAAGCCAATTTCTTCTAAAATTATCGAAACGCTAAAGAGACTGAAAGAGAATGGCACAATGATTTGTATTTCATCTGGTCGCTCACCCAAGCAAATATCCAAGTTAGATGTAAAATTTGATGCATTGATAACTTTCAACGGCTCATATTGTTTCAATGAAAAAGAAACGATTTTGAACACCCCATTAAAAAAGCAGGATATGGAATTAGTTGTTAAAAATGCTAAGAAAATTAATCGGCCAGTAGCTGTTGCCACCAAAGATCGGATAGCTGCTAATGGAATGGATGAAGACCTAAAGGAATACTTTGCTTTTGGTGGTACCATTCCAGCTATTGCTGAAGACTTTGATCAGATCGTGGAGAAGCAAACTGTTTATCAAATGATGGTCAGCTGTCGTAAGAGCGATTATGATGCACTTATGCAAAATGTTGATGACGCTAAGATTACTGCTTGGTGGGACAGGGCGGTAGATATTATTCCAGCAAGTGGCAGTAAAGGTGTAGCGATTAAAAGAATGCTAGATTATTACCAAATTCCTGCTAGCAAGGCAATCGCCTTTGGTGATGGCGGTAATGATATTGAAATGCTAAAAACGGTTGGCTGCGGCATTGCGATGGGTAACGCTACGGACAATGTGAAGAAAATCGCTGATGATATTTGCGGCAGTGTGCAAGAGGATGGCATTTATACTTATTGCAAGGAACACAATTTAATCTAAAGAAGGATTGATTAATGCCGGTCCTTTTTTTAGTAATCACTATTTTCATCATAATGAAAAAACCAAGTAGACTATGCTACTTGGTTAGATGGGGGGTATCTATTAATGTAAAAGTAAGATAGGGTTTATAAGATAGAATTATTTTACATTTAAAACAACGAAGTAAACGACAAAGACAATGAACAAGATCCACATCATTGGCGTTATTTCCTTTAAACGCTTGGCTGCGATCATTGATACAGGGTAGACAATCAAACCCCAGCCAAGGCCATCTGAAATTGAATAAGTAAGGGGCATCCCCAATGCAATGAGGAAACAAGGAATAGCAATTTCAAGATCAGTCCAGTGAACATGGGCTAAGTTTTCAGCCATCAATACCCCAACAATGATTAGGGCTGGAGCGGTAACTTGGGTAGTAAAGACGCTCAAGATGGGACTGAAGATAGTGGAGATCAGGAAGAAAATTCCTACCCAGACGGCGGTTAAACCGGTACGCCCACCAACAGCGATCCCGGCACTTGATTCAACAAAGGCACCGACAGGTGAGGTACCAAGAACAGAACCGACCAACATACCACTGGAATCAGCTGCTAGAGCTTCACCAGCACGTGGCATCTTGTTGTCCTTCATCAGACCTGCTTGTTGAACCAAACCAATTAAAGTTCCAGTAGTATCGAAGAAAGTAACTAGCAAGAATGTAAAGACAACGATCCACATTTGAACGGTATTAATATCGCCAATATGGAATACTGCTTGTCCAAAAGTTGGAGCAATGCTTGGAACTGAAGAGATAACGCCTTTAGGCATGGGAATTTGACCAATCACTATGCCAAAAACAGCAGCGGCGATCATTCCGATGAAGATGGCACCTGGAACTCTGGCAATCATTAAGAAAATAGTAATGATTAAGCCAAAGATAGTGATCCAAACAGTAGGGTTGTTGAGACTACCAATAGTAACTAAGGTAGAATCACTATTTTGAATCAACTTACCACCTTGCAAACCGATAAAGGCGATGAATAAGCCGATACCTGCGGAAATAGCATATTTAATATCGGCAGGGATGGCATCAATGATCATTTCACGTACCTTAAAGACAGTTAACAAAATGAATAGAATTGATGCAACGAAAACAGCTGCTAAAGCAGTTTGCCACTTAACCTTCATACCAAGACAAACAGTGTAGGTAAAGAAGGCGTTTAAGCCCAAAGTTGGTGCGGAAGCAATTGGGTAGTTAGCGATAAGCCCCATCACGATACAGGTGAAGGCAGCCGACAATGCAGTAACGGTGAATAGAGCACCTTTATCCATACCGCTGGCACCTAAGACGTTGGGGTTAACGAACAGAATGTATGACATACTTACAAAAGTAGTGAGACCAGCCAATAATTCTGTTTTAAAAGAGGTATTGTTCTCTTTTAGATGAAAAAACTTGCTGATAGAATTCATTTAGTCCTCCAGAACTCGTATAATATGAACATTCACTTAAAATTATAGCTAAATAGTTAATTATTTCAATAAAAAATTAACAAATTTATTCGAATTTTGTGCTGAATCCGTTTTATTTATCAAAAATCTTGACCTTTACCTTGCGTAAACCCGTATATTTAAATTAGAAAGTAGGTGAAAAGTAATGTCAGAAAAAAATGGAATCGGTGAAGTTGCTAAAAAGTTGCAAGTAAGTACGCGCACATTACGTTTTTATGATCAAAAAGGATTACTTAAACCAATTAAGGCGGAAAATGGTTATCGCTTTTATAACGAGAATCAAGTGCAGCAATTACAGGTAATTATTTATCTAAAAGAATTAGGCTTTTCTCTAGCTAAGATAAAAACATTATTGCAGGCTGACCATGCGCAAGAATCGTTGGCTTTATTGGTGAATGCGCAATTGCAGAGTAATAATGAAGAAATAGAAAAGTTTCAGGTGCAACAAAAGCAACTTCATGATTTGCAAAAAATACTAACCAAACAAAGTAATTTAGAATTAACTGACCTTACGAAGATGATGACTAATGAGACTATTTTAAAGAAGCTCAGAAAAAGAATGCTGGCTTATGGTTTATTGTTAGATGCAATTGAGATTATAGGAATTATTTTAGCTTTCTATTTTGGCAAGCGGGGAAATGATATTGGTGTAATTGCTTCAGCTGGAATAATGTTACTCGTTGTTGTATTTGGTGCATTTAAGCTAAGTCAAAGCTATTACAAGGCGGTAGCGTATGTCTGTCCGCATTGTGGTCATACTTTTGTTCCATCGTTTAGAACGTTCATGTTTGCGGCACATACGCCAAAGATGAGAAGACTGCGTTGCCCTAATTGTCATGAAAAATCCTATTGTTTGGAAGTAGGGCGGTAATATTTCCTGGGGAATGAAAGTATTAGCTTAATCAATTGCTTTTTGTATATTATTATTAATCAATTGCCTGGTTTCCTTAAATGAAAGAAGTAAAATACTTGCTAGGAGTGGTAAAACAAAAATCAGTATATTTGTAAGCATACCGTTACAATAGTTAGATAGTATACCCATTCTTAATGAGTAAGCAGAAGTATTAGTAATGGAAAAACCAATGAGGTCATTTAAAAAGTGAATTGCAATTATTAGCCATAATTTACCAGTACATAAATAAATAACAGCGAATAGACAGCCCATACTAAAAGTGGTGATTATTTGCGTGCTCAAATCATTAAGAGATATGTGATTTAATAAATTAGGCCAATGTCCGACACTAAAAATAAATGCACTGCCTAACGTTGCTATCCATCTTTTATACTTCATCTTGTAAGTAGCCAAGAGCAGTATTGAGATATTGAAAAAACGCTCTATTTCTTCCATGAAGCTGGGAGTAATTGCTTTTAAAACTGTAGTAGTATTAATATTTAAACTAGTTTGAATAATATCTTTCCAATTAAAAAAAGCCTCACTTAAGGTCGATCCCATGTTGCCAAACTGATTAAAGCCTATGAGCCAAATTGAAAAGATAAGTAAAAGTAGTACAAGCAACGCTTGAGCTATATTCATATGAGCTATAGTCAAATTCCACTTGAAATTTATTTTCCATTCTTTTAATATCAAAATGGCTAAAATAAAGAATGAAATTATATCTACTATCCTATAACTCAATAAAGCATCAATTATGTTGTTTCCTACTAATGGGAAAGCTAGTAGTTCATAACTAATCATTAAAGCCTGAACAGAAATTAATCTTAAGAACCAATTATCAATCTTTTTGTAATTTAGCATTGCCAAAGGAAAATTGATAAAGAAGCTAACAAGACAACTAAGGCAGCCTATTAAAGACAATGAAATTATATTTAGCGAACCCAAATATTGAATAAACTTAATTGCTAAGTATCTAAAAATAAAAGGCAAGGTAGCAATTTCTAAGAAATTATAACTTAATTTGACTATTTTTATTTTAGGATTAAATAGCGAAGCAATTAAAATTAATAGAGCAATAGTAAATATAATGTAATTAATTGTAGTATAGGATTTTCCTAATATTAGATAAATAAAAAAGATAATATTTAATATTAATTGTAGATTAAATATTATCTTCATTTTTGATGGCATTTTTAATGTCTATGCCCCTTTCTTGGCTTTCTTTTAGAGTGATGAAAATGGTGAGAAGGAGAACCATTACTAATGTATCCCGGTGAATAGAAATGGTCAAACTGGTTTGGGGTGAACCTGGGGCACCTACAATAGGATCTGTAGGAAGCACGGAGGATACTGCTGTCATCACATTATATTGAATACCAGAGAATTGTTGACTATTAATTGATGTAGTATCTGCTAAAGTAGTTTCAGAAGCTGTAGCTAGTAGTTCTAGTCCTAATGTTGCTACAATAGCTAAACCTAAGATTTTTTTGCACTTCATAATGTTTCATCTCTTTCTTATTTTTTTATAATTTTAGTAACCTTTGCATTTAAAGTCAATAAGTAAATCGCAAATTGCAATAATAAATTGAACACTTTTGGTTAAGCTGTTTGATAGATTTGATCCAGTTCTCTTTCAAAGATTTCATCTGGTGTATGATAAGCCAATATCTTTCTTGGCAAGGAATTACACCAAGTTTCAATGTTAATGATTTGTTGGAGAGAATAGTTATGGATATAGTCGCCTTTAGGAATGAATCTGCGAATAAGCCCATTATGTCTCTCTACAGTTCCTTTATCACAAGAAGTATATGGATGAGCATAATAAACCAAGGTTTTGGAAATATCTTCCAGCTGAGATAGATCTGCAAATTCACCCACAGCAGTGCAGCGATTACTGCAGACATCAAGTGACCAGTCATCTTCAAAGAAGTGCCGTTGAACGTAATCAATAAATTTGTGCTTTTTGAGAAAGTCAGATTTGCGACCACAGTGCTGACGCTGGTTTTGATAAACGCTTTGACCTTGCTGGGCTTTATAACGTTTGATATTGCCGTGATACAGCTTAACGGTTCCTCGCTTAATCTCATAGTGAATTGTACTAGGAGAGCGGCCAATTTCTCGTGCAATGGAGCGTAAAGAGCAATGATCTTTTAAACGAGTTTGAATAATGACCCATTCTTCGAGCGATAAATGAGTTCCTTTTTTGCGTTTGTCCATGATAAAATGTAGTGAGTCCATTTTGACCTCCATAGATGTTTTTGTGGTTATTAACATTCTATCAAACAGGTCCAAATGGACTTTTATTTTCTACAAAGTGTTCAAGTTAATTTTACAATCGGCGGCCAATTTTATTTATATAAATTTTGAAAATTTGCAATATGAAACGTTGGTAGATTATAGGAAGCTAAATCAAGAGCTTGTAAAACGAATCGAGCAAATTGAGGGCAAAGCTTATCTTTTTCTTGATGAGATTCAAAAGGTAGCTTTTTGGGAGAAGACGATAAATTCCTTACGTGCTAGTTATGATTGCGATACTTATTTAACTGGGTCAAATTCTCAACTGTTGTCTGGTGAACTAGCTACTGAAATTGCTGGTCGTTATGGTGAAATTAAGGTTTCTGTTGGTTTAAATGATAAGAAAGAAATTGATTTTGTTGCACAAAAGGGCAGTGACAAGCGTTATTATCAAGTAACTTATATTCTTGGTAGTCAAGCAACAATAGACCGCGAATTTGTTGCATATGATGGCATTGCAGATAATTATCCCAAGTATGTCCTTTCAATGGATAAATTTGACATGAGTCGGAATGGAATTATTCATCAGAATATTATTGATTTTTTATTGCAAAAATAAAGCATACGAAAAAGTGTCTGGGAAAAAACTAGCTCCTAGACCATAATAATAGGACGATCAAAATTCTTAAGTGAGTTTTGATCGT
>NZ_CANBCQ010000013.1 GCF_947367125.1 uncultured Lactobacillus sp. | reverse complement strand
CTACTTTGATTAAATAAATAATTAAAAAATCAATTTACGAGAAAGATCTATTTACACAAAAGATTTGACAGTTTCGATTTGACAGTTTCAGTCATTATTACTTATCCTCTTCAATTATCTAAAGTAAGTATTAAACTAGTATTTATTATATGGTTTCCTGCTTATAATGTTTAATACTTATTTTTATGGATTAATCATAACTAAAATGTAGATCTATGACTAACAAAAAACCGCTCTAGAATTACTCTAGAGCGGCTATCTATGGAGATGAGGGGAATTGAACCCCTGTCCAAACGCATCTCGTCATTGACCTCTACGATCATAGTTATATTACTTGAACTTCACTAGCTCAAAACGCCATATAACAGGGCTAGGATGAGCTAGCTAACCTGTTAAGACTCTTTTCAACTATTCAGGTGAGGTAGTTAAACGTAACTTGCTAAAGTTGATACTCAGTGTCAGCCGCAAGTAAACCGACAAAGAGCAACACATGCGCTAAATTAAGCAGCTAATGCGTAAGAATTTTTGTTATTTGCAGTTATACTTAACTGTAACGTTTTTACGTAGTCGTAACCTACGAACCGCAGTCAATGCGGGTCTACGCCTGTCGAATCCCAAAACATCCCCTTGAGATACTTAATTATTATAGCATAGACCTCCATTGTTTTGCGATTAAAATGCTTAATCAATATTAGTTAAACGAACTACGTCACGTTCAATCATTAATTCTTCATTAGTTGGAATAAGCATTCCCTTAATATCTGAACTTGATTGAGTAATTACGCCTTCGCTTACATTTTCATTGGCATCATCGTCTACTTCAACGCCCATATAACCAAAAGCATTAAGAACTGCTTTTCTTATGCCTGTATCATTTTCTCCAATTCCAGCAGTAAAGATAATTGCATCAACACCACCCATTTCAGCAATATAAGCACCAACATAGCGAATGATTCGATTGATGAAAATTTGTCTGGCTAACTTTGCACGTTCACTATCGCTCTTTCGAATATCACGCATATCTGGTGAAATGCCTGACAAGCCTAACAAACCTGACTTATTATTCATGATATAAATCATTTCATCCATTGACTTGTGTTCTACCTTCATTAAATGTTGCACCAATGAAGGGTCAATATCACCAGTTCTAGTTGACATCGTGATTCCAGCAATTGGACTAAATCCCATTGAAGTATCATAAGATTTGCCGTCTTTAACTGCGGTAATTGAAGCACCTGAGCCTAAGTGACAGATTACTAATTTTAAGTCCCTTAAATCTTTGCCCAACAATTTTGCTGCGCGTGGAGCCGTATAACGAATCGAGGTACCATGAGCACCATATTTACGTACACCATATTTTTCATAATATTCATAAGGGAGTGAATATAAATAATGAACTGGATCAAGATTGCGATGATAAGTAGTATCAAAGACCGCAACTTCAGGCACATTTGGAAGAACATTCATAAATGCTTCAATCCCACGGGCTTCTGCAGGGTTATGAAGTGGCGCATAATCAGATAATTCATAAATCTTAGGTAAATTTTCCTTGGTAATAATAGTAGAATCATTAAAATATTCTCCACCATTAACCACACGATGTCCTACACCAACGATTTCTGTCAGCTCTTCAACAACATGATAACCCTTTAAAAACTTAAGCAATAAGCTAACTGCAGCTTCCTGATCTGGAATCTCAGTTTTCTCAACATGCTTAGTTCCATCAGCTAATTTAATTTCAAATGATGAATTTGAAAGCCCTACTCGATCAGCCATTCCTTTGGCAAGAACCTTTTCATCTGGCAGTGAAAACAATTTGTACTTAAAAGATGAACTACCAGAGTTGATTGCCAAAACTTTTTTCATAAAAAATAAATCCTCTTCTTTCATAAAAATAAGTGTTTGATAGACTAATGGTTAATTTTTGCATACCATTCGTCCAGTTTAACATTAAATTGGATTAAAGACTCTTCTTTTTTCAAGGAATCAAGTTTTGTTAATAAAACCTCACTGGCCTTAGCTTCATCACCATGATTTTGGAAAGCCAAAACTGATTTTTGATTAAACTTATTCTTAAACATGTCATCTGGTAATTCTACGATTGCCTTTAAATAAACTTTTTTAGTTAGCCATGGCATAAAGTCAGCCCCAATTTTGCCTGACAAAATCGACTTAGGCACTACCAAAAAGGCATAGCCATTTAGCTTCAAATTATTGATAATTTGTTCAATCAATAATAGATGAGCTAAAGAATGTCCTTTATTGGCCTTGTTTTCAAAGTTTTTAGCATTCTCATCCACTGGATAATAGCCCACAGGCAAGTCACTTACAATGGCATCTGCATTAGGACACATCCATGGCATCAAAGCATCTTGATGATATAAATCAATCTCAATATTGTTCAAATGTGCAGCTACATCAGTTAGGCTTAACATGTCTTCATCGTTATCAATTCCTACTAATTGATAATTATCCTTGGAATGATTAAGTGCCTTAAGTTGCGAAATAGTTGAAAAAAGCAAATTGCCTGTACCAACAGTTGGATCAACAATTTCCATTTTCTGATCTTTTAATAACTTGTGCATTAACATTGCCACTACCGTAGCAATTGCAGGTGGTGTTGGCATTTGATTAACGTCAAAGCCATCATCATTAACAGCTTTTAAAGTTAGAAAAGTAAAAACTTGTGCTTTTTCTTTTTGACTAATTTCATCATAATTCAACGCTTGATATTTTTTACTTAGTTCAGCCACCGTTTTTTCATCTGGTGCACCATTTTCAACTTTAATTTTGCCACTTTCTAAGTTATCAAAAGTTTCCACTAAAGCTTCGGTAAATGACACATTTAAAGCAGTTTGCAAAGTTTGCACGCAATCTAAGAACTGATTAAAGATTTTTTCAAAATTTTCCATAAAAGGTCCCCCCATACCCTAATTATTTTATAGAAAGGGGTAAAGAGGTGCAAGGAAAGTCAATCACCGGTTAAACATTCAATGATTAGCCGATTATTTTCCATACTAGCGCGATAAATGTCTTGATACATTTTGATAAACAAGAGTGTAGTCATTAAAACTAATACACTACTTAATAAGGCGCTGCCTTTTACTTTATGTTTCTTTTTTCTTCGCTTTATCATTTTCTTTTTCTCGTTCCTCATCAAGCTGAAAAACTAAATCAGATTTTCCCTTATTTCTTTCATTCACGCGAATAATAATTTTATCTTTAGTAGTTTTAAAATCCGCATCCTTAACATTAAATAGTAGCGGCATATATCCTTTACCCGCTCCAGATACCTTCAGGATATTTTTGCGATAATACTCAATCCGATAAGTTGTTTCTTCTCCCTTTCGATCAATGCATTTAAAAGAAGCGCTATTACTCGTAGCTAATTTAGGAAGCGGGTATACCGTCTTAATTTTTTCCGCATGCATAAAATTTTCTAGCTGCACATAAGCATATGCCACTTCATTAACATGTTGATTTTGATTTAAGTTTGCTTTTTTAATGCTTAATAATAAATTTTGCAAAATCAGCAAGACCATCATCGTAATAAATAAAGAAAACATCGCTTCAGCAAGCATAAATCCCCTACTCTTTAACCGCAAAAGTTTGCTCAGTCGTCGTATCCCAAACATGATGATGTCCTGCCTTTTGATAAATTCGGTTATGAACCATTATTTGTTTTAAGTCAGTTTTATTTAAAATATGATAAGCATAAGCGCGATCTGTCTTTAGCTCTAGTTCACGACCATTTTTCTGATTTTCAGCTACTGTCACATACAAGCAGCTAACAGCAATTACCGCAATAATAATCGCGATAAAACTTTCAATTACTAAAAAGCCCTTAAGTTTGATCATTCCGTTACTCTTCCCCACAGCATTTGATATTTCAATTTTCTTTCCAAGCCATAACCAGTTAAAGTCACTGTACCTGGTCTGGAATAGCCAGTTAAATTAAATTTAAAATGATCTAACCCTGTAATTCTAATATTAGGGTCAATCGATACATTTTTTTGATATTCTCCGCCAGAGAAAACAATTTTATGTGATTTTGATAAATACGAAACGCCAATAGTAACTTCTTTAATCGTACTGTATCTAGATGTCTGATCAAGCGCAGTAGTAACTTGCTTAACCGTATTATCAAAGATTAATTTTTCTTGATATCTTTTCAACTGTAAACTGCCAATTAGTAAAATCCCGCAGCAAACTCCCAGAGTAATTATTACTTCTAATAAAGAAAAGCCATTAATCTTATTTCTTTTTTTCAACCACATTACCGTTTTCCAAGATGAACTCCTTATTAGCTTTTTGGATTTGATCATTAGTCAAATAATCGCCTTTTTTTAACTCATCAAAGTTCTTAGGTACATCGTGCTCATCTTTATATAATTCAACCTGCGTTTGTAAAGTGGTCTTAAAGGCACTGGCAGTCTTAGTTTCAGCGGTTTGTTTTTGCTTAATCAAATTAGGCACAATTAACAAAATCAAAATCACAATAATAGCAATTACCACTACCATTTCAATCAAGGTAAATCCCTCTTGCTTACGGCGTTTAGCCATAATATTTGCTAAATATTTCTTCATCTTCTTTTTCATTTTTATCCTCCTACAAGCCCTGCATCATTGAGTACATTGGTAACAATAACTTTAAGTACATCCCAATAATGCATAAACCAATCAAAATAAAACAAACCGGCTGCACATTAACAACTAATTTTTCTATTCTTTCAGTTAAATCCAAAAATAAACTGCGTCCCAATAATAGACATCGTTTACTCAAACTCTTTCTTTCAGAACCAGTTTGCAACAAAATCAGCAAACTATTTGGTAGAAAACTTTCTGCCATAATAATCTCTTCGAGATTTTTGCCTTCAGCCAAATCATGACCTATTTTTTGCCCCAACGCTTGTTGCAATGATCCCTTTTCTTGCTTTGCCGCATATTCACACATTCGCTGCAAGGAAAAGCCACTAGCTAGCAGCATTCCAATGTCATAAACCAATAAATAATGAATATAAAGCATGACTACCTGACCAATTAGTGGATATTTAATCAACTTTTTCATGGAATCATAATCCTGCTGATTGAGTAAAGTCACAATTTTTGCCAAAAAGTATAAACCGAGTAATACAACGATAATCAATCCCAGCATGACAACATCGCCCGAATGATCATTACTATCACTAAATTGAGTTGAGACAAACGATTGCATAAATACTAATAACAGTACCATCATTATCGCTAATACCAACGGATAGGATAATTCTGCACGCAATTTTTTAAACTGTTCTTGTTTTAGCCGATTCAGTGTTGCTAATTGCTGCAAGCATTCAACTAAATTTCCTTGCTGCAAGGCCAGGTTAACCTGAGTTACTGTTGTTTTAGAAAAACCTAATTTGAGCAACTCTGCACTAAAACTTGCTCCTTCTTGCATTTGAAGTGCCATTTTCTTCATTAGTTCTCGTTTTTTAGGCCAAAGTGCTGGCATTAACTTGATAGAATTAATCAAAGAAAAACCATTATCTAAACTATGTTTTAAATAATCTAAGAAGGCCAGCTGTTCTTCACCATTGAGCTTATCCTTTTTGGAATTGCCGATATACTTCATTACTGATATCTCCTCCCTTCCACAAAAATTCTAAGTTTTCTTGCCAATTAACGAACTCACTCCGAATTGATTTTTCCAGCTCACTTTTGAGCAAGGAATCAGCTGCGATATCCATTAAGCATTTCAGCTTTCCCTGACTAACTAGTAGACGCTGATATGAAACTGCCGTTAAGCAATTGGCTAATTCATCGCGTCTAATCCCTAGCCCCTCAAGTCGCGAAATAGTTTGCAAAGTACTTTTAGCATGAATAGTTGCAAAAACTAAGTGTCCACTTAAAGCGGCATCAACGGCCAATCGTGCCGTTCCTTGGTCGCGAATTTCACCAATAATCAAAATATCTGGACGATGTCGCAGGGCTGCTTTTAACAAACTTTGATAATCAATTCCTGCTTCGTTATTGACCTGTGCTTGCAAAAAAGAAGGTTCATGAACTTCAACGGGATCTTCGATGGTCATCACCACTTTGTTCTGACTCATGCTTTTAGCAACTTCGTACATCGTTGTCGTTTTACCAGAACCAGTCGGTCCACTAGTAATAATTAATCCCCTACTCTGAGCAACTTTTTTAATCATTTCTAACTGCTCTGGGAAAAAATACTGACTATGATCAATGCCGTAAATCACCCGAATTACTAATGACTCTTGATCAGAAAAATCTCCCAAACTAGATAAACGTAAACAATATTCATGTCCATTGCTCTCATAAATCATGGCACCTACTTGAGGCCGACGATGTTCAGCAATATCCATTTGCGCACTATATTTAAAAAAGTTAATAACTTCTTTGCCAAAATCTGTAGAAAAAGTTGTCTGCTCAATAACGCCTTTTTCTGTCCGAAATTCTACAACTAACCCCTCTTTTTTCGGAAAAAAGAAAATATCGCTAGCCCTTTTAGTAATTGCTGAAATAAGTAACTCGTTGACAACCTCTCGTGTTTTCATAAAATCCTCCTTTTTTACCTCACACTATTTATTACGCAAAAAAAGTCGATTTTTCTTTTTTATTTTGAAAAAAATTTTAAAAAAATAATTTCTAGACTGAAAAAAGAACGATGAAATCCAAAATGAGATCATCGTTCAAGCTGCCACAACTGATCAGGTCCGTGATCTTAAGGCTTACGAAGTAGATGAATTTTAAACAACGACTACATTAGAACGTTTGGCTAAAACCAAAAGCGGCCGGCAAAGACGGTCAACCAACTTAAAATCAAGAGTTGGATTGATCGTTTTTGGGCATCTAAGAGTTAGTTTTTTCCCAGACACTTTTTATCTTTGAAAAAAGAAAAATAAAAGGTTAATTCCAATATACTATCAGAATTAAACCTATAAGTTAGTAAAGTTTTTGCTCCACTTTTTTGTGAAGTAATTAGGAATGCTCAATTAAGTTCGAAATAATTAGTTTTCTGATACCCAACCGTTTGCTTCAAGCATTGAAGTAACATCATCAATTGATAATTCAGCAACAGTAAACTTTAAATTATCTCTCTTCATTTCGTCTTTCATTATATCTAACATCTCAATTATTCCGAATCAACCAATGAAATTAATTAAAAAAACAATTCGTTATTGAAAGTTATTTTTCTACGATAACCTCCAAAAAAGAGAATATGACATGAACCATCACTTGGGACATTATTCTATTAATCACAAGATTAATGTGATTAGCTTTAATCTGCTTGCAGTTTGTAATTTGATTTCATATAAAATAAAAGAAAAGAAAAGGAATTAGCACTTGTTAATCCCAAGCATAACTCGAATGACTAGTGTAGCTAACCATTGTAGAGAACCTGATTTAATTTTACTTATTGCCACTTCAAAGTGTCAAATACAATAGTGTATCAAAAACCGCCTCACTGTTATACTGAGGCGGTTTTTTAAGTTCTTCTGCTTGGACTTGTTCTTGCCATGGTAAATAAGCTTTAAGACGCTCGCCCTTCAAAATTTTTGGAAAGAAAAAAGCAAAAGAAAAAAGGTAGATAAAAACATCGGCATGTTTCTATCTACCTTTATATTTTAGGGTGTTTGACAAAGAGCCCTTTTTATTTAAAACTATTTTTTCTAGTGTTTCTTCTTACGATCAATTGCTAAACCAAAGATACTTGCTAATGCCAGAGCTGCTAAACCAATAACTACATATCCAGAGGTCTTCTTTTCACCGGTTTGTGGTAAAACTCTATCTGATTGTGGAACTGCACTTCTGCGGTATTTAGGAGTCTTGTGAGCCGCAATTGTATCTTCAGCCAAGACCGCATTAGTTGAAGTGGACTTCTTCTTAGTATTTACATTTTCAAACTTAGCCTTGTTAGTATCAGTGTAACTTTCGTGGGATGGAGCTACATCGTTACCAAAGTTAGTCTTTTTGGCTGGCTCATCTGGAGTTGCTAGAGTATCAGGTTCAGATGGAGTGCTTGGAGTAGATGGCTGTGTTGGGGTAGTTGGTTCACTTGGAGTTTCAACTTCCTTGTAAACATAAGTAACTACAACATCCCTACCATTGATAGTTCCAGTTGGTTTATCATCTTCTACACGAATGTAAGTGTAAGTCTTGCCATCCTTAGTAATCGTTGTTGGATGGTCACTTTCATTGTAGTCCGTGCCATTCTTATGATCTGAACTATGACGTGGATCTTGCAAAACATTACCATGTTCATCTACAAAGTTTACAGTTACATTGTAAGTATTTTCTACTGGTGGAGTTACTGGAGTTTCCTTCAACTTGTAAACATAAGTTACATCAACGTCTTTTCCATCAATGGTACCGGCTGGAACGTCGCCTTCCTTTACACGAGTAAATTCGTAAGTCTTACCATCGTGTTCAATAGTTGTGTCTTTCTTACTGTTTTCGTCGTAAGATTCGCCATTCTTGTAGTCAACTGGGTCCTTAACTGGATCTTTGATGACATTACCGTCTTCATCAACGTAGTGAACTGTTACGTGGTAAGTGTTCTCTACTGAATTTACAGTATAAGTTACAACAGTAGTTCCTAAATCTTCCTTGTCAGAATTTGGATCTACGGTGATTGCAGGAACTGATTCAATATCAACTTTATCATAACCAACTTCACTAGGCTTTTTTGAATCTACACGCGCCATAGTACTATTAGTAGCTGTCCATGGATCAGTTTCAAGAATTGTTACCTTACCATCTTTATTAGTAGTTGAGAAAATATTTCTAGTAAAGGTTACAGTTTGCTTGTAAGTGTTCTTACCATCTGGTGAACCATTTACATCTTCATAAGTCTTGCCACCATCTTTAGTACCACGGTAGACAACAGTTCTAGTGAAGGTCTTTGTTTCTTGCTTAACGTCAACCTTTGGTAAGTCATGATCTTCATCTGGACCTGTTTCATGCTCGTTCTTTTCGTAAACTAATTGAAGGTCCGCAGGATTATCTGAAGTTGGTGTCAAAGTAATCTCGTCAGCCGTACCACTAATCCAGTGCCAAGTACCAACCATATCATCAGAAGTTGCGTACTTGTCGCCCTTGTTTAAGGTAATGTACTGACGACGAACACCATCCATAGTTTGAGTGTCATGGTTCCATTCAATCTTGCCAGCTTTGGTAGTTGCAACTTGTGTCGTTTTACCATTTGCATCCTTAACAGTCTCTGGAGTGGTGGTTTGACCAGTTACCATATCTACATAAATATGACCATCAAACTCAACCTTTTGGGGGATGCTATCCTTCAAAGGACTCTTGGCATCGTTATTTGCAACAAAGGTAATAGTGCGAGTAAATTCCTTATGTAAACTCTTCGGATCAATAGTTGGATTACCATCTGGATCTTTTGGCACTTCGTGGGCTGGAGTGTTTGGTGTAATGTCCTTAACTGCGTGCTTCAAGTAAACGTATTGATCTTGAACACCTTTGGTTAAAGTTTGCTTACCAAGTAAATCACCCTTGGCATTATCAGATAAGCCAACTAAAACATAACCAGCCTTTTCATAATCTGCTGGGCTCCATAACTTCTGGGTAGCATCTGGAGTGTCACCGACATAGGTCTTATCTTCACTACCGACACCAGTTACTTGATGATCTTTTAATTCCTTACCATCAGTTGGTTCGTAGGTAGTTTTTCCTTCAACGCCGTTAACGTCGATGTAGTGAATGTTATATTGGGCCTTTTGCTTGTAGACCAAGTAACCATCAGCAATCTTATTAGGAGTATCGCTCTTCCAAGTGTCGCTAGTTGGATCGCCGTAAGATACTTCACCGTTCTTGTCAGTTGAAACTAAGTACCATTCGCCTCCATCAGTTCCACGCTTTGCAGCTTCGGCAGCATCTAAGGTAATAGTTTCTGGAGTTGTAATGGCAGCAAAGTTCTTATTATCTGTTGTCAAGCCAGTACTCTTGTCAGCATTTATAGTCCAAGTAATTGCAGGAACTGGATCAGTATTAGCGGTATCTACAATCCAATCGCCATTTGCATCTTGTTTTGCATTTACGCGGTTGCCTGTTACAGCATCCGTATAGTAAGTACTGCTAGTTAAAGCTACATTTTGTGTAGTATCGTCTTGTAATTGCTTGCCATCCTTAGTATTAGCTACATAGTGAATGGTACGGTTAGCAGTCTTAGTATCAGTATGTGCGACAGCACGGTGAACCAACTTAACTACACGCTTTTTATGTTGCAAATTGCGGTTATTATCATAGACATCTTCAAGTTCATAAGTTAAATCATCTGGATCACTTGAAACTAACGCATAACCATTATCAGTGTAAGCTTTCAAGATATCAGCATAGTTTAAAGATTTACTTGACTTTAAAGTACCTGATGGATCAACGTTAATGGCATTGGTGCTATAAGTGTTGTCATCAGCTTGATAGCTGTAAGCTTCGTACTTTTGGTTTTTATTATTTTTCTTATCTTTTGGAGTAGTGTGTGGCTTACCAGGGATATATTGACTGTTTAAATCTACACGCAGATCCTTACTTGCAGTAAAGTTAGACAAGACAGGAGCATTGGCGTCTCCGTTAGTTACATCTTCAAATGTGATGTCCACTGGTTGATCGTGGTAGTAGTAAATAGTCGTGGTAGCCGGGTTATCGACACGTTCAACCACATAGCCTGTACCTTTATTGAAGCCACCCTGTACTGTGGAATAGGTATTTGTATCATTAATATCATCACTACCCGTGTCTGGTACATTAGGGTCAAAAGTATGCCAATTATCGATTTGTTTTACGGGCTCGCCTTCAAAAAGAATAGTGCCACTTGGGTATATCATAGAAGCCTTCCCATAGTTATTTAGATTACCCTGACTGTCCGTAATTAATCCTGCAGCCAAATCGATATATCTGCTATTAATGGTATCATGAAGGACTTTAGTTTGATCTTTAGTAGTTTTTAAATCATCAGGTAATAGTCTTGTTTCGAAGCTATTGGCATCACTAATATCGGTTTGATTTACATTACTATCTTTTTTTGGCAAATTACTGAAAACTGGTTTACCCGCCGTATTAACAAATTGCTCAGGCTGGGTTTGATTATATTTTCCATCATTATAGTAACCATTTTTAGTAACTGAATCGGCAGCCTGAGCATTTTTATCATCTTGCTTGTAATAATACTTAAACTCAACCGTGCGTTTTAATTCGGTCCAGTGATAGACGTTCACAACCGAAAGTTGGTGATTAACATAAATATTATAAGTCTTGCCATCTTCAATAGGATCATCAAGATTAATAGCTTGTTCATCTTGATCGACTAATTTATAACCAGCTAATGCAAAATGAGCTTTCTTATAATTCCGCCACTTATTATAGGCATCAACTAACTGAGTTTGTTTATTTTGTCGATAAGTATCGGTAGTCTTATCCCGGAAAAAGTAACCTCCAAGGTCATTATCGCTAAACGGTGCAGAAATTACAGGTGAGACTCCAATTTCAGTAGGAAGGCCATCTTTATCTGGAATAATTGCAGTACCTTGGTCTTTATAAGCTAATTGCTTTTGAGTATCCGCATCAATTTGCGCCTGAATTGCATCTTTGATTGATAAACCATCTGTAAATGTGCCATTATAAGTAAATGCCACATCATTAGCATGATTCGCATTGGGCGTTTGTGGATCAACATCACCATAATCATAAATATTAAGGATAGCACTAACTTGCTTTGCTGGAGTGACTGCTTTAGATTCTTTAAGAGCAGATTAGTAACATGTTGTGCAGATTGAAGATTCAAAGTAGTAGTTTCTTTAGAATCTTGAGTACTCTTATTAGTAGTTGCAGTTACGTTATTAGATTGATCTTTTTGAACTTGATTACTTTCTTGAGTTGTTAATGATGAATCATCAGCCTTCTTTTCTAATGATTCAGTCTTCTTATTATTAACTTTTTGAGTTGAAGCAATTTTATCTTCAGTAGAATCTTTTGAAGTTTGAGTATCATCTACAGTGCTTTCAGAAGTCTTATTTGCTTCGAAATTCACATTATCTTGAGCAGTATGATTGCTTATAGTTACTTGCTTGTCTTGATTATCTGCATTGCTTGCATTAATAGTCGCAATGCTATTGTCATTTACATTACTATCGGCATGAGCTACTTGCGTACTTACGCCAAGCATTAATGAGGTACCAAGTAATACACTGGCAGCCCCAACGTTAAACTTTCTAATGCTGAAACGTTGCTTTTCATCAGCTAAATTTTTATTTAAGTCTTGGTTTCTTTTAGAAAGCATATTTTTCCTCCTAAAATAATATAAAAAAATAACACCATGAATATAATAAAACAGCATTATGCTATTTTTCAATATTTTGGCAATAATTTATTTATGTCATAATCTCTATTATTGGAAGTTATGGCAATAGTGAAAAGGATTTATTTAAGTATGAAGAACAGTACCGGACAATTAAAGAAGTAGTAAATCATAAAGGCAATAAGAAAAGCGGCCTTCGTTCATGGGAACACAGACCGCAAACCTGTTAATCGTCTCACCACAGAAATTAACAATAAAATTGTAACCTTATACCGATCTAAATATCAAAACTGTAACTTCAAACATTTTACCGAACTGCTTGAACAATTTGAGGATATTAAAGTATCTTACTCAACTGTCTATAACTTGCTTAAAAAGCAGAATATCCTTTCTCCTAAGCCTTGGAGAAAAACTAAGCGAGCTTTAACTAGAAAGAAGTGGCGTCAAGAACATCCTAAACAGAATAAACAAGAAGTTGAAGCGGCCGTTAGTCATCAACTTGCCATAGCCGATGCTCATCCACGTCATGAACGCTGTAAATACTTTGGTGAGGGCCTACTTTAACTGGCAAGAGACGTTAAATGGCTATTATCATATCTTTAAGCAATTTGAACGTACTGCCTATGGCTATAGCAGCTTTGGTTATCTATTAATTAGAATCAGACTAGAAGAAAATATCATAAAAGAAAAGGAATCAAACAACTATCCTTTAGTTGCTTAATTCCTTAATCTAAACCTGACCATCAACTTGAGTTGTATTTTCAACACTCTTCCAAGTTAATTCTCCAATTTGCTTGTAATCAACTTTATCCCAAGTACATTTTATTAACTAAACTAATTAATCTTCATCAGCTGCTGCAGTGTAAACATTTTGAACATCGTCACTATCTTCAAGTGCATCAACTAAGTGTTCAAATTGTTCCTTCTTATCTGCTGGAACTGGAGTGGTGTTTTGTGGAATCATAGTTAATTCAGCATCTGCAAGCTTGTAACCAGCCTTAATCAAGGCATCACGAACTTCAGCAAATTGCTTAGGATCAGTATAAATTTCGTATGCGTCATCACTAGTTTGAAGATCGTCACCACCAGCGTCCATAACATCAAGTAATACTTGATCTTCGTCAGCATCAGTAGTTGAACGATCAATTACAATGTAGCCTTTACGGTCAAACATGTAAGCCACTGAACCAGTAGCACCAAGTGAACCACCGTTACGAGTGAAAGCAACACGAACATCTGAAGCAGTACGGTTCTTGTTATCAGTCAAAGCTTCAACAAAGACTGCTACACCACCTGGAGCGTAACCTTCATAAGTGATTTCGTCGTAGTGTTCTTCTGAGCCACCTTCGGCTTTCTTGATGGCACGCTTGATGTTGTCCTTAGGCATGTTGTTGGAACGTGCCTTATCAATTACCATACGTAATGTAGGATTCCCATCAGGATCAGGACCACCACTCTTTGCAGCCATATAAATTTCACGAGATAACTTTTGGAAAATTTTACCTCTCTTTGCGTCTTGCGCATTCTTGCGGCCTTGAATATTGTGCCATTTTGAATGTCCTGACATAAGGATCCTTCTTTCTTTTTTCTAATATTAATTAACGTTATTATCTTAACTCACAGCACTTGAAAATTCAATGTGTCAAACAATTAAACTTGCTTTTTATTGACAAAAAATTTTCTTCTTAAAAATGAACAAAGCATAATTAATAAAATTGCTGTTAAAGCCCCAGCGCCATCGAGCATTACATCATGAACACTAGGTGTTCTATCTCCTGTCAGGAATTGATGATACTCATCAAAAGCAGCAAAAGCAATCGTAATCAACCAGGTCAAAATTGGTGCAACCCATTTAATTTTAAAAATTCGTCTCAAGCCTAAATAACCAAAGCCACCAAGCAAAAAATACGAGCCAAAGTGTGCTAGCTTACGCAGAACAAATTGAGCTAACCCAGCTCGTCCATCAACTTGAACATTATGAACTCTTCCGCCATAAGTAAAATTCCAGCCCGCAACTATATTTTCTAGCCAACCAAAATAATGATTGATTTTACTATCATGGATTTCCTGTTCATGGTAAGTCATCGAACTAGAAATAAATAAAGCAATTAAAACCATTAAAGCAAGCAGCAAAAAAATTTTTTCTCGTTTAGTAAAGTGAAATTTATCCATTACCTTTCTCTTTTCTATCTTTTTACTTCTTAAACTTTAACAAAAAAACGCGTCAAACTGACCCGTTTTAGAAATTAT
Source organism: uncultured Lactobacillus sp. (assembly GCF_947367125.1). Taxonomy (GTDB): domain Bacteria; phylum Bacillota; class Bacilli; order Lactobacillales; family Lactobacillaceae; genus Lactobacillus. Next base: position 37,026 of record NZ_CANBCQ010000013.1, on the reverse strand, counting down.
TTAACTTTGCTTAAGGTTTCATCAATTGGTGTATCACCATCATGCATAATAATTACTTGATGAATTGTATTATCATACTTCAAGCTATCTACTAACACATGGGCTACATCTGCAATTGAATTTTCTCCACCAGCTGGAGTAAATGAAGTTGTCCCAGTAGCTGGTTTTTCTATTAAATTACCTGGCTGAATAATGGTGTAATCTAAATTAGTATTGTGAATTAACCATTCATCTGCAAAATACTTGGCAATATCATAATCAATAATCCCAGCCCAAGAAGGAATTTCTATCCACTTATCTTGATCTAGGGCAAAAGCAGAACTTAATTGAATATAACGCTTCACGCCATTCTTTTCTGTTGCCTTCATTAATTTAACAGCACCATTTAAGTCAGTTTGCAATAAGTCTTTGCCGCGAGAACCTGCTACAAAAACTTTCATTGGCTTTCCTTTCTACCAGCTAGCTTTCTTAACACCTGGAAGTTGACCCTGATGGGCTAATTCCCGCATACATTCTCGGCATAAGCCAAATTTGCGATAAACTGAATGTGGTCGACCACAACGTTCACAACGCGTGTATGCCCTAGTTGAAAATTTTGCTTCTTGTTTATTACGAATAATTTGTGATGTTTTTGCCATAAATACCTCTTATCTGCGTCTATTTATTCTTTGAGGCGCTGGCTTTCTTTCCTTAGTTAATAGTCCCAACGCCAAAATAATAATTCCAATTGCCAATACTTGTCCAGTCATGAGCATCCCCACCTTTCTTTTAATTTTGCAGCTTACTTTTTGTTAGTTTTATTATACATGCTTACCAATAATAAGTAAAGTGATTTGATTGTAAATAGAAAGCGCTTTACACTAGTCACCAGCAATTTTAATAGGTAGAATTTATTTGAATACCTTCACTTAGGAAAGGAATAGGATGAACGAAAAATGTAAAAACAAGTCGCCAGGATTCTTATCTTTATTAGGAAGTAAATATTTTTGAATAGAGAAGGATGAGAATTTAATTGGACGATTTAACTTCAACAAGTAAAATGAAGACCATCACTTGGCCGGTTTTGACCTTGATGGCATTATGTACGGTTATCGGACTAGACGATATCATGTACAATTTTCAAAACCAAGGGATGCCTGTAATCACCTCTTGGATTATTATGTGTTTGCTTTATGTTACGCCTTATTCATTAATGGTTGGGCAACTTGGCTCTACCTTTGATAAAGAAGGCGGCGGACTTTCTTCATGGGTTCGTGGTACTGATGGCGAATTTTTAGGTTACTTTACAGCTTGGACCTATTGGGCTGCTTCAATTCCTTACGCAGTTGACTCTGCTAATGAAATTATCGTTGACTTAGGCTGGGCAATAACTGGTACAAAGGATTTTCAAGATAAGATCCCAACCTCATTATTTGCCATTTTAACTTTCGTAGTATTTATTGCTTTCATCATTGTTGAACACCATTTTTCTAATTCAATGGAATTTCTTTCCACTATTGGTGGTGGCTTGATGATTATCATGGTTGTCTTGTTCGTTGTCTTGGCCTTCTTTGGTTTAATTAAATCAGGCGGTCACATGGCAACTAAGAATTTTGGCTTACATTCAATCATTCCTAACTTTAACCTGCACTACTGGTCAACTGTCGGAATGTTAATTTATGCGATGAACGGAGCCGAATTGGTTGCACCATATGTAACTAAGATGAAGAAGCCTAAGACAGACTTTCCTAAAGCAATGATCGCTTTGGCATTAATGACTGCTTTCTTAACTATTTTAGGTTCATTTGCATTAGGCATTTACTTTGACGCTAACCATATTCCAAATGACTTAAAGATGAACGGGGCTTACTACCTCTTTGACATGTTAGGCCAGCAGTTCGGGATGGGACACTTTCTGCTTTACTTCTGGGCTTGGACCTCACTCTTCTTCAACTGTGCTTTGGTTGCCGTCTTGCTTGATGCAATGACCAGAATGCTGATTTCAGACACTGGTGACAAGTACATGCCTAAGTTCTTGCGTAAAAAGGACAAGAATGGCTTGCCAGTTAATGGTTATATCTTAACTGTTGCTCTTTCATCATTTATTATGATCTTGGGTATCTTCTTACCTGACATGAATGACATTTTTAACTGGTTGTTAAACCTTAACTCAATCATTTCACCAGGTGTAACCTGCTGGATCTTCTACTCATTTATGCGAGTTAGAAAAAATTCTAAGAAGTTCCCTTCACAATATGTTTTCATTAAAAATGATAAGCTAGCTTGGTTGGTAGGACTGCTCTTGTTACTAGTCACAGCAGCTGCCACTATCCTTGGTTTTGCACCACAAGATGTAAAGCAAGGAACTGGTCTTTGGTGGTATGAATTAGTCATCAATATTGTCGCCGTAGTAGTCTTGATTGGCTTAGGTGCGATCTTACCTGGCATTAGACGCCGGGAAGTTGAATATGGTGTTGCTTTTGATAAAGTACAATGGATTTGGATGGGAATCTTAATTATCGGTTCAATCATCTTAGATATTTGGCTAGGTAGCACAAAATTATCAATCCGGATTGCCTTGATTGTCATTGAAGCAATTATCGCTTTAATTTTAACTTGGCTTGTCGGTCGTGGAAAACCAGCTAACGCCACTAAGTAATAAATTATTGTATTCAAAAAGGAAGGCACATGCCTTTCTTTTTTTTTACACAAAATCGTAATTACTGTCTATTGTTTATCAAAAAGTTCATCCTTTAGGAAATTAAAGTAGGTTTGTCTACTTATAATTACTGTAACTTGGCTCTCCATCCCATATCTTAAATATGATTTTTCTTTTTCAGTCGGTAATATTGTTGACATCACTAAGTAACCCTCTTTGCCACCAACTTCTTTAGGATAAATCGCTACGCTGTTAATTTTTCCATCAATAATTATATTTTCACCATACCTATTTTTTATTTGAAACTTTATTTTTTGTCCATTTTTCAAAAGTGAAATTTCGTCATTTGGTGCATATGAAGCTACTTTAATTTCTTTTTGATCAGTTAGATTCGGAAACAAAACCACATTATTTCCCGAGAAATGCACTTCATTAACTTTACTTGTCTTAATTTTTCTCCCTGAGTTTAGAACAACACTCTTTCCTTTTCCAATTATTTGTCCTTCATAATATTCAGCATCATTTTTTACATTTAAGGAGCTAGTGGGTTCTACTATCCCAACTAATTTTACCGTTTTCTCACGTACAGCAAATACTGACCCTACAAGAACAAATACGACTAATAGAAAGGCTGGCAAAATAATCATAGTTGAAAAATTTTTAAATTTATAAGAATAAAACTTGCTACTTTCTAAATCTTTATATTCCATAACAAGTTCCCCCTAACTATTAACCAAATCGTAGTAATAACCTTTGTTAGCCATTAATTTATTGTGATTACCTTCTTCAACTATTTTACCGTCATCAATTACTACGATATCATCGGCTCTTTTAGCAACCGATAATCTATGGGCAATGAAAATAATAGTCTTATCTTGTAATTTCATTAGATTATCAATTACCTTTTTCTCCGTTATAGTATCCAAGCCACTAGTCGATTCATCAAAAATTAAAACACTAGCGGGTGATAATATTGCTCTTGCAATGGTCAAGCGTTGCTTTTGTCCACCAGAAAGCACTTTGGCATTTTCATCCAATGGAGTATCAAACTTTAAAGGCAGCTTTTCTACCTCATGCTCAAATTCAGCTAATTGACAAGCTTTTATCATATCCACTTCAGTTGTATCGGGTCTACTTCCTAATAATAAATTTTCTCTAATTGTACCCGCAAAGGTATATGGAGTCTGCGGTACGTACGTAATATATGATCTTAGTACATGTTTATCAATTGCTGTTGTAGGAATTCCATTGATTGTTACTGTACCTTCATTTGGCGCAAAAAAGGCAACCAACATTTTTACCATAGTAGATTTACCCGATCCACTCATTCCAACTATAACTTGTTTTTCACCTTGTTTAATTTTAAGGTTTATATTCTGTAAAACATCTTTGCCATACCCATATTTATAACTTACTTGTTTATATTCAATATCACCTTTGATTTGATCAACTTTCTTAACCGTATCAGTCTTACTATCAAACTCACTATTTACAAGATAAACTTCGTTTAACCTATTTTGAGCCACATTGGCAGATTGAAGTAACGGTTGCAAGTTAATAATATTTTGTAGAGGGCTAACAAAATATGCCAAAAGAGCATTGTAAGTCATTAACTCACCAATTGTCATTTTATTATGCATGACAATCCAAGAGCCGATCCATAATACTACTACGTTTAACGACATCTGGATAAATGATTTCAATGCATCCTGTAATGCTTCAGTTTTGCTATACTTAAATGATTTTCTTAAGAAGTTAACAAATTGATTGTCAATTCTTCGATAGCGAACTTCCTCACTATTTAGAGCCTTAATAGTTTCAATCCCTTGAATATCTTCAATAATTGAGGAGCTAACTATCGCATTACCTTCCATTTGATCATTATTTAAGCGTTCAAAACGCTTAGCAAAACCTAAAATCACAATTGCATACAATGGTAGTGTCGCAATTGTGATTAAGAACAAAGTTAAGTTTTGAACGGCTAGCATTATTCCCATTAAAATTACAATCGTTAAATCTAGAAATAGTGAAATAACTGTTGTAGCTAAAGCATCAATAACCTTACTAGCATCAGAAAATCTTGACGTAATTTCACCAGTTTTTCTAGTGGTAAAAAATTCCATCGGAAGTTCAAAAATATGCCTAATATACTTTAAATTTAAATCGATTGAAAGGCGTTGACCTAACACATTTAACAAAAACTGCTGCCCATATGAAAAGATAGAATTGAATACATATGCAACTAATAATCCAATTGCAATAACTGACAAGGTAAAATATGTCCCATCTGGAATATAGGTGTCAATTATTCCTTGTAAGAAATATGAACTACAAATTCCGATAATTGTCATAAGAAGAGAAGCCAAGACTATGTTTCTGACAATTTTCTTTTGCTTTAGCATATATGGAAATAGTGATAAAAAAGTATTTCTCTTTTCCTTCACTGGCTTAAATTCAGTAGTTGGTGCCATTAAAAGAGTAATTCTAGTCCATTCTTTTTCAAATTCTTTTCTGGACATCCGTTTTATACCAACTTCTGGATCTGGATCAGCGATAATTATTGATTTTTTGGTACTAGCTAAGACTACGTAATAGTGAAGAAGGTCTCCATCTTTAATTACATGAACAATAAACGGATACTGTAAATCTTTTATATCAAACAGAGTCATATCCGCTTTTATTGCTTGAACTTCCAAATTAAATTGTTCAGCAGTTTTTACTAATCCTAGAGCACTTGTCCCTTCTGTGTTAGTTTTTGCCATATGTCGCAAATGTGCAATCGATACCTGACTATGATAATGTTTTAGAATCATTGCCAAGCACGCAACACCACAATCTGATTCGTCTATTTGAGGAATATACTCCCACTTATATTTCAATAGCATTAAATCATCTCCTCAATGAATTATTTATGCAAAAAGTCTTTGAATTTTCTCAATTCAAAGACTTTCACCTATAAGGAATATTAATCATCCTTTTCTTTTTTTACTTTTTTGGCTTTTCTGACTTCTATAATAATTTTTATATCAACAATAATTAACGCTACTACTAATAAAAAATCAATTGCTTTATTAAATAAAGTCGTGGGATTCACCAACAAAATCAGAGTCAAAATAAGAACGCCTGTTATTATCGAAAGTAACTTGTAAATTAAAATTTCATTTTTCATTTTTATCATTTCTTTAACAAATATTAAAGTTACTCTTTATTGTTCTTCGCTACACAGCATAAGCCAATAATTGTAGCCACTGCAGCCGCAGCTTGTACAGCCTTTCCTACATAATGACCTGCATCATAATATCCACTATGTCTATGACGATGGCCACCTACTGTATCAGATAAATTATCATTGTTCAATGATTCATACTTCTTGAGTTCCTCTTTTTCCATTTTAGTTACTTCCCTTCAAATGGCTTCCAGTAGTTGCAAAGCTATTTAAAAAACCTTTTCCAAATTCAATCACATGAGTCATCCAACTATCGGATTCTTTCCTATGTCTACCACCAACTGCCGACTCAAGTTCCTCTTCTGGAACTTCATCAAATTTAGTTTCTTCCATAAAATTACCTCTGAAGAATTATTCTTCACTTTTGTCTTCACCTACAATATAGCCCCCTTTGTAATCGGTTTCAATAGCAAGCAATCATCTTTTGTTCCTTTATTTGCAGTTGACTTATTAAAAACAATAGTATCTGTGTTTTGTGCTTTAAGCATAGCTAGTATTTTATAGTCACATTAGTTAATTGATATATATAGTTTGTAAAATTAAATTATTGTATTCAAAAAGGAATGTATCATTTTGACACATTCCTTTTTTCTTATACGTATTTTTTCAAAAACTTATCTACTCGATGCTGATACTCTTTCGGATAAGTCTCAAATGAGCGAGCATGCGTTGCTTTTTTAGCAATCCACAATTGCTTTGGTCCTTTAGCCGCCTTGTAATTTGCATAAACCATTTTGGTCGGTACAAACGGATCATTGCCGCCATGAATGAACAGCATTGGCTTATCATTTTTCTTTACTGAATCAACCGATGAGGCATCCCCTAAATAAAAGCCTAAATTAGTTTTAGCCACTAAACTTAAGCCATCAACAAAAAATGAACCGATCGGTCCAGGAAGATGATAAATATCCTGTGCTTCATGCAAGAATTCATCTTTTACACTGGTATAGCCACAATCTTCAATATAAGCTTTAACCTGGCTAGGCATCTTAATGCCGCTCGTCATCATCGCAGTGGCACCACCCATGCTGACGCCAAAGATCACGATCTTCTGCTTTTTACCCTCTTTAGCCAGATCCTTTTCAACCCACTTGCGCACGTCATATTTTTCCGGCCAACCATAACCAATATATTTACCCTGGCTTTGCCCATGTGCCCGGGCATCGGGCATTAACACATTGTAGCCTAACTCATGAAACATGCCGGCATATGGTCCCATGGTATTTTTATTATTACCAAAGCCATGCAAAAGCACGACCGTTTTATGCGAATTTTTAGCCGGAATGTAATTGGCATCTAACCGGTAATTGCTTGTTGCTGACTTAATGTACCAGCGCTGCTTTTTTGCTTCAGCATACCATTTCTTTTGATTAGCTAAAGGATCCTTTTTGCGATAATGAGAGTATTTATTCAACACGCTCTTTTCACCAGGTACAAAAGCCACATTAAAGAAATAAGCTTCACCTGCTCCAATTAATGCGATAAGTACGACTACTACAATCCCAATTACCAACCATACTTTCTTGCGTTTCTTTTTATTCCTATTCAAAAAGACAACTCCTATATAAAATTGATATGGATTATTATACACTTTTTAATTTCATATGGTATATTGACATTTTTAAAAAATATTGCTTATACACTGTATACAAAAAATAACAGTAAAGAAAAAAGATGCTGAGAAAAAATTCTCAACATCTTTTTGACTATATAGCATTAATCTAAATCCGCTCCATTTGAAGCAATGACCTTCTTGTACCAATAGTAAGAATCTTTTGGCATTCTCTTGAGCGTCCCTTTACCTTCATCATCGCGGTCAACATAGATAAAACCATAACGCTTAGACATTTGACCAGTACCAGCTGATACTTCATCAATACAGCCCCAAGTAGTATATGCCCGAACGTCAACGCCATCTTCGATCGCACGATTCATTGCTTCAATATGCATTCTCAAGTAATCGATTCTGTAGTCATCATGAATCTTGCCATCATCAGCAATCTTATCAACAGCGCCAAGACCATTTTCGACCACCATCAATGGCAATTCATAACGATCGTACATCACTTCAAGATAGTATTGCAAACCGTCTGGATCAGTGGCCCAGCCCCATTCAGAATACTTAAGGTATGGGTTCTTGGCACCAGCTGCAAAATTACCGCCCATCTTGTCCTTTACTTCATGAGTTGTGACAACATTGCTCATGTAGTAAGAGAAGGTGTACATATCAACCTTACCTTCAAGCATGTCCTTTTTATCTTGTTCAGTAATATCAAGGTGAACGTTATGTTCCTTCCATAAACGCTTAGCAAAGGTTGGGTACTTACCCTTGCATTGGGCATCCCCACAATAGAAGATATCTTGTTCCCACATATGACGGTTAAGCAAAATATCTTTTGGATCTGGGGTTAATGGGTAATCAACAATCCCACAGATCATGTTACCAACAACATAATTAGGATCAATTTCATGAGCTAATTTAACTGCACGGGCACTAGCTACGAATTGGTAGTGCAGCTTTTGGTAAGCATGTTGATAAACCTTGTCATCGTCTACTTGATTGCCAAAAGAGTTAAGCATTAGCAAAGTAGAGTTAATTTCGTTGAAAGTCAGCCAATATTTAACTAAGCCCTTATATTCCTCAAACAAAGTCTTAGCATATTTAACATACATATCGATCATCTTACGATCGCCCCAGTCATGGTACTTTTCACTGAGGTAAAGCGGATCTTCATAGTGAGAAATTGTGACTAATGGTTCAATCCCATACTTTTTACATTCTTCAAAAACTCTGCGGTAAAAATCAAGTCCAGCTTGATTTGGCTTTTCTTCATCAGCCTTGGGAAAAATACGCGTCCAGGCAATTGAAAGACGGAAGGTCTTAAAACCCATATCGGCAAACATCTTAATGTCTTCCTTATAGTGATGATAAAAATCAATCGCTACATGGTTAGGGTAATAACTATCAGGATCAATGGCACCAACTGCTCCTTCAGGAAGACCTGCGCCTGGCATGGCTGGTGTTTTTTCCAACTTGCCGTTTAACTTATAGGTCAACATTCTTGGTGCATCAAGACTACCAGCAGTTGTAATATCAGTTACTGACAAGCCTTTGCCATCAGCATCATATGCACCTTCGATTTGGTTAGCAGCGGTAGCTCCGCCCCATAAAAAATTCTTTGGAAATGTCATCTGTATATCTCTTTTCTTTTGTAAGCATTTACATTATTATAACTTAATTAGTTTGTACTTGACCAGTTACTTTTTCTGTTTCATTTTGTCCTTGCAGTGACAAAATTTCTTGTCCAACTTTAACTTGACCTTGTGCTTCAAAACCGCCTTCTTTGACTACGGCATCATACACATCGGCGACTTCATTACCGATAACAACCTGGTATTGACCACCTGCTTTAACTACAGTAACAACGCCATCAGTTTCTTTTAATGCGTCGTCGTTAGCTTTTTTCTCATCCTTTAACTTAAAACGCAAACGAGTTGCGCAGTGAACAACACTATTGACATTATCCTTGCCACCAACATCTTGAATGATGGTATTGGCTAATTCATCATAATTTTTAGCCATTAGTCTTTCCTCCTCAAAATAAAAACCCAAGCTACTCAAAAACTAAAGAACATAAATGTTCAACGTCTTTCAGTAACTCGGGTTCATGCCTAATTCTCTTAGTAACATACCTAAGTAACTTAGATATTTAATTATCTTGACGACTAGTTACGCACCAAATATGTAAAACAAGATAAAATTCATCATCTGAGTCTAAATCCCATCCCATTTTTGCATGTAAGTAAGTAGTGATCCGTTCCGCTGTTTCATACGCTTTACTATATTTGATTTTCATAAAACCTAGCATTGCAGGATCAAGTGAAGCCTCCCCCTTTTGCTTATTTCGTAAAAATCTAACTAACAAAATGCGCAAATGCGAAACAAACCTACTATAGTTAAAGGAACTCGTATCAAGTTGCATTGAATATTGCAATTGAATAATATCGACTATCCCACGAATCAAATTTGTAATCTGAATTGTTTCTTGTACTTGAGAAACATCACTCTTAGCATTAACCAGGTGATAAGTCATCAAAACTGACTCACTCTGCGGCATTTTGATCTGCATTTCCTGATTAATTAGATTGACCACTTTTTTAGCTGCCGCAAATTCTTTTGGGAAAAGATTTTGAACTTCCCAACTATTGTTAGCGGGAGCTATATCAATATGATCCTTAATTCGCGTAACCGCAAAATCAATGTGATCTGTCAAAGCGAGATACTGAAAGTCATTGAACTTAATCTGAAGCAGAGGTTCGACCAGCTGAAGCACCTTATTAGTTACTTCAATTGTTTTAGGGTCAAAGCTCTTAACTTGATCCACTTCATCTTTGGTAACGAAGCAACGTTCAATTTTGCTTTCATCAACAGGATCACCTTTTTTAGACCAAATCCTACGCCCTTGCCTAGGACTATTTCTTCCTGGCCTTGATCATTTTCAATTAAGGCAGCACTATTATTAAATGTTTTAAGAAATTTCATAATTCACTACCTTAGCAAAAAAGAAAAAGCTATCACAAATAATGATATACCAACGCAACATTATTTGTAATAGCTAAAACCTGATCGTATCAGTAATCCGCTCACTTACAGGTATTATAATAGTCAACATTGTAAGCGGTGTCAATATAATTTTGTGAAAAAGCACAAAATATTTTACAATGAACTAAAAAGTGAGGTAATTAAAATGAAATTCATTCTTGCACCTGATTCATTTAAAGAAAGTATGACAGCAAAAGAAGTCTGTATGGCAATGAAAAGTGGTATTCAAAAAGTTCTTCCCGATGCACAAATAATCGCTATACCAATGGCTGACGGTGGAGAAGGTACAACTGATTCATTAGTTGATGCTACAAACGGGCAAAAATATCAAATAAATGTCACTGGTCCACTTAATCAAAAAGTACCGGCTTATTATGGTATCTCAGGTGATGGACAGACCGCAATTATCGAAATGGCGCAAGCTAGTGGCCTCTGCTATGTTGCAAAAAAAGAACGAACTCCTGAAACAATTTTAAAGACTACTACTTACGGAACTGGCGAATTAATTAATGCAGCTTTGAAGCACAACGTTAAAAAGATTATCATCGGTCTTGGCGGAAGCAGCACCAATGATGGTGGTGCTGGTATGGCACAAGCACTTGGTGTTAAATTTCTTGATCAAAATCAGCATGAAATTACTCAAAAGCTAGCAGGTGGTGCTTTAGATCAAATTGCCAATATTGATCTTTCTTCAATTAATCCTCGTATTAAAGATACTAAGTTTTTATTAGCCAGTGACGTAACTAATCCTCTAACTGGACCTAATGGCGCAAGTAGCGTCTTTAGCCCACAAAAAGGCGCAGATAATGTAACCGTTAAAATTCTAGACCAGAATTTATCTCACTATGCACAGGTAATTGACCAGACTATTAGTAAAAACGTTGCCAAAATTTCTGGTAGTGGTGCTGCTGGCGGCCTAGGCGCTGGGCTGATCGCCTTTACTAACGCTGTTATTCATCCAGGCGTGCAATTAATTGCCCAAGAAACTAAGCTCGAAGCAAAGATCAAGGAAGCTGACTATGTTTTTACTGGCGAAGGCGGAACTGATTTTCAAACTAAATTCGGTAAAACCCCTTTCGGAGTTGCCAAAATATCCCAGAAATATCACGTACCAGTTATTTCTTTAGCAGGTCATTTAGGTCAAGGTATTGATCAACTCTATGATGAAGGCTTTACCGCTATTTTCGGGATTCTTGCTAAAACAGAAGATATAGAGCAAGCCCTAAAAGACGGACCAGAAAACGTAAGCCGCACAACTGAAAATATCGTTCGCTTAATTGCAAAAAAATAAGATGGGCTTAGCGCCAATCTTATTTTTATTCAGCTAACTTTTTAACTAATCCTTCACAACCGCGATAAATTTCGTTATAAGCTGTCTCAAAATCATTTGTATACCAAGGATCATCCACATCATCATAGGAGTCAGCAAATTCTAAAATCTTGTGTTCCTTATGCTTAGGATCTCCCCCAGTAATTCGATTCATATCTGCAAAGTTCTCTTCATCCATGCAGATTAAATATTCATAATTATCATAGTCTGACCGCGTCATTTGACTAGCACGATGACCACGATCATATGGAATATGTTTTGCAACTAATTCCCGTTGTGCACGAGCATCAATCTCATGACCTAAAGCATCCTGCGTAGTTGCTTTAGATTCAGCAATATATTGATCTGCTAAGTTATTTTCTTTTAATAAGTATTGCATCACGGCCTCTGCCATCGGTGAACGACAAATATTACCATGACATACAAACAAAATTTTCTTCATTAATTTTTCTTCCTTTTAGTTAATCTATTTAAAAATGGCCATACAACTGCCGCAATAATTCCAATGGTCAAACCGAACCAAATTTCTTGCGAAAGAGTTACCATAATTCCACTATAAACTCGGCTTTGCAATGCGATCATCGTTTCATTAGAAACTATCCACAAAGCTATAAATGAGGCAAGGGTTGCCAAAAATAGCGGAATCGAAGCGGACGGGCGGCCAAATAAGATTAAAATTACTGCTAATAAGAATAATAGCGCTACTACCAAAATTGAATATTCATAAATTGTCACAATATGATTTACATCTTCTGAATCTTCTTTCAATTTATGATTAATTTGCTTGACCAAATATTCATTAATAATTTCTTCTAATTTAGTTTTACTCGTCAAATTTAAATCTTTAGTGGTTAATCTCCCTTGATCATTATATTTCTCGCACAATTTATATAAATCAGCATAAGATAAATCAATCCGATACTTTGGCGGAAGTTGCTCTAATAATGTCTGCTCTAATCCAGAAGCTTCCAAGAGCTTTACCCCCGTTTTTAAACTAGGATTGTCTGAGTCCGCAACTACACGGTTAATTACTTCTTTTCCCATTGCCTGTGTATTGTTGATTTTTAAACTTACATCACTAGTCATTAATAGCCAAAAGGACAATGTGGTCAGACCAACCATCACTAGCCGTAAAATTATTTTTATGATGCTCTTCATCTAACTCCCCCTAACATCTAGCTTTTTCAGATGGTAAACAATTGCATGTTACTGTTTCAGGGGCATCTTTCGCCTTATCTTTCAATTTTTTTTGCATTGCTGCAATATCACTTTGAGATAATGAGGACACCTTGAGCAGCTGCAAAAGCACTTCTCCCTTATGCATATCACACATATTTTGCATCATATTTAGTTTCTGTCATAAAAATCACTTCTAACTAATTTTTTATACTTTATAAAACAAATTTCTTAAGTACCTTAGCAATCCCATTATGATCGTTATCATCAGTCACATAATCTGCTTTATCCTTAATTTCACCAATGGCGTTACCCATCGCTACTTTCATGAACTCAGGGTTAGAAAACATGGAAATATCATTGCCTTGATCACCAAAAATCATGACATCTTTTTGAGCTATTTTTAACCGCGAAGCTAAATCCATCAAAGCATTCCCTTTAGAAGCACCTAAGGCATTTAATTCAATAATACTGTCAAAGCTACGAACAATATCGTAAGTTTGAAAAGCCCAATCAGGCAAACTATTCCAAAGTTTTTCCACCTGATCAGCACCTTCAGTTGAGGTAAAACCAACTTTATTAAAAGTAAAGTCTTGTGGAATCTCTTTACGATCTCTGACCTTCATAATATTATCAGTCAAGGCTGCGTTAATTTGCATTTGCACAGACAAATCACGATCAGTAGTCACAAAATACTTCGTCGTTTCAAAGTGGACATTTACATGACTCAAGCGTTGAAAACGCAACATATTATTGAAATCTTGATAATTTAATTCCTGGCTCATTAAAACATGGCCTGAAATAGTTTGGATCACAGCGCCATTAAACACAATTGCATATTGATCATCACCCTCAAGACCTAATTGCTTAGCAAAATTCAAGACTCCCGACAATGGTCGACCAGTTGCTAAAACGACTTTAATCCCATTCTGCACTGCAACACGCAATGTTCTTTGAGTTTCTGCCAAAATAGTATTATTACTTGATAACAAAGTTCCGTCTAAATCAACTGCAATTAATTTAATAGCCATTTTAACCCCTCGGATTTTAAAAATTACATCTAGCATTAATTATACAAAAAGCCGTGATTTAACTCACGACTTTTTACTTATCGATTATTCAATTAGGATTTTACTTACCCATTTCCTTTTCGACCACTTTAACGATACGGTCTACATAAGCATCGGTTTCTTCTTGAGTTGGTCCTTCAGCCATGACTCTAAGCAAGTCTTGAGTACCTGATGGACGAACAAGTACACGACCATTTCCAGCCATATCCTTTTCTACTGCAGCAATTTCATCAAGAATTGGTTGGTGTTCTTTCCAGCTCTTCTTGTCAGCAACTGGAACATTAACTAGGCATTGTGGGTAGTCTTTGAAGTCTTTCAAAAGTTCACTTAATGACTTACCAGTCTTCTTCATTACGAGCATTAAATGCAACCCAGTTAACATACCATCACCAGTATTGTGATAATCACTCATAATAACGTGACCTGATTGTTCACCACCTAGATTGTAGCCGTGAGCACGCATTTCTTCAGAAACGTAGCGGTCACCAACTTGAGTGCGAACATTCTTCAAGCCTTCTTTTTCAAGAGCCTTAGTAAAACCGAGGTTACTCATTACAGTAGTAACAATCGTGTCCTTCTTCAAACGACCATGTTCTGCCAAATATGAACCAATGACGTACATGATGTGGTCACCGTCAACTTCGTTACCATTTTCATCAACAGCAATACAACGGTCTGCATCCCCATCAAAGGCTAAACCAAGTTGTGCGCCTTGCTTAACGACTTCTTCTTGCAATTTTTCAGTATGGGTAGCACCAACATGATCGTTAATGTTTAAACCATTTGGATGAGTGGCAATTGTAGTAAAGTCAACTCCACAATCAGCAAACAATCTTGAAATCAAAGCACTTGAAGCACCATTAGCACCATCAATAACTACCTTAATCCCACTCAAATCTTCAGGAATAGTGTTTTCAATAAATTGTAAGTACTTAGCTGAGCCTTCATGGAAGTCAGTTACCGTACCCAAACCTTCAGCAGATGGACGAGGCAACTTGTCTTCCTTGGCATCGATCAGCTTTTCAATTTCGCCTTCCATTTCATCAGAAAGCTTCAAACCATCACTACCAAAGAACTTGATTCCGTTATCTTCTACTGGGTTATGTGAAGCAGAAATTTGTACACCAGCATCTGCACCTTGTGCTCGAACTAAGTAAGAAAGACCTGGAGTAGTAATAACTCCAACTTCAAGTACTTCAATTCCGACTGAAAGAAGACCTGAAATAAGGGCGTATTCGAGCATTTGACCTGAAATACGAGTATCACGTGATACTAAAACCTTAGCTTGTTCGCCATCTTTTTTGTTTTTAGTTAAAACATAACCACCATCACGGCCTAATTTAAAAGCCATTTCTGGAGTTAAGCCTTGATTAGCTACGCCACGAACACCATCAGTTCCGAAATATTTTAACATTTAATAAACAACCTTTCTCAAATTAATTATTAGCATTCTTTACTTTAATTGATATCTGTACTTCTGTAGGATCAATTTTAGCAACTCCCTTAGGCAAAACTAAAGGATAATTTTTTATAGTCGAAGAAGTAATTCCTTTCAGATCTATATCAACATCTAACTGCTTAATTTTGGCTAGTGTTGCTTTTTGTCCATACAAAGTCACTTCATCATTTTTAGCAGAAACTGAATAGACCTTATTATTCTCTTCATTCTTAGGCTTCAAATTCAACTTAACAGTTTTCTTTGAAAGTGAAATCGGAAGACTCGCTTTTGCCGTTGCTGGGTTAATCACTACGTTTAATTGACGTTTTTTACTATCTTCAGCTACTAAAATAACTTGACGCTCATAAGAATGATTAATGCCATTAGGTAGTGGCAGCTTAGCAACAATCTGATCAATTTGGTTTACTTCGCTTCTAGAACCAGTAACTTCAACCTGTTGTGGATCGACGCTAGCTGAACCAATATTATAGCCATTAGCAACAGCATTTTTATTATACTCTATTTGAACAGGCATGGTACGAGATTTTCGCCGTTCAATGTCCACATTAACCGTTGCCGGATTGATTGTGTAAGATAATTGACTATTTAAGCCAGTAACTTCGACTTTTACAGTCTGTTTTCCAATCTTTTTATGAGTTAAATCAATATAAGCCCGGAAACTTTGCGTGTTAACGGTCGAAGTAACTAATGCATTAGAGCCTTCCAAAGTTATTTTTACCTTTTCGGGGTAACCAACTACATAATATTTATCCGTATTAACTGAAACTTGTAAAGGAACACTGATCGTTTGTGTCTCATTAGCCGTTTGCTGGGTCTTTTTTGGTTCGCCTTGGGTCACAAAACCAGTCTGAGTTGAATCAATATAGACTACCAACAAAATAGCAAATAACAATGAAATTACTTTGATAACCCAACGTTTATCCCAAAAGTTTTTCATCGACCTGCACCCCATTTCCAGACCTTGTTAATCACCCGACGAATCCAAGGTATCTTTTTTTCTTCTTTAGGCACAAGTTGTGCATTCAAATATTTCAAATATTCTTCACGTGACAAATCTACTAAAAAACGACCATTTCTAGTAATAGTTACGCCACCAGTTTCTTCGGAAACAACAATGGTAACTGCATCGGTTACTTCAGAAATACCAACTGCAGCTCGGTGACGCGTACCCAAGCGCTTAGGAATCATGCTGTTATCTGATAACGGCAGATAAGCCGCCGCAACGGCAATACGATTATTGTTAATAATTACCGCACCGTCATGCAACGGGGTATTAGGAATAAAGATATTGATTAGCAATTCGCCTGTAATATCGGCATCAAGCTTAATTCCAGTTTCAATATAATCATCTAATCCTGTATCTTGTTGAATTGTGATCAAGGCACCAATTCTTCTTTTAGACATATATTGAATTGCCTTATCTAGTTCCTGCACCATTTTAACTGACTGAGCGTGTTCACTTTCGCCTCGACCGTTAAAAATGGGCGTTCGTCCCAAACGTTCTAGCCCACGCCGAATTTCTGGTTGAAAAATAACAATAATCCCAATTACTGCCCAAGAAACAATTTGGTCTACAATATAGGTTACTGCATGCAATTGAAGCAAACCGGCAACAATTCTCACAATAAAAATAAAAACAATCCCTTTTGCTAATTGTACTGCCTTGGTTCCTCGAATTAACATGATTAAACGATAGACTAGAAACCAAATTATTAAAACATCTAATGCAATGGAAAAATTATCCCAAGTAAATAAATTGGAAATGTTAAAATGCATTGATTACTCCTTTCTTTTCTAATTATAACCGACCCAATTCATCGTGCATACATTTTAAATTCTAAAAATAGGTCATTATATTCCTGCATCTTTTTAGGTCCTAAATCTTTAAAGACCTGCAAATTTTTCAGTGTACTTTGGGCAGGATAAAATTGGCGATTATCGCTAACTTTTTTAGGCAATAATTTTTGAGCTGCGATATTTGGTGTAGCATAGCCAACATATTCTGCATTTTGTGCAGCATTTTTGGGTTCAAGCATAAAATTAATAAATTTTAATGCTGCCTTTTTATTTTGAACAGTTTTAGGGATAACAAAATTATCAAACCATAAATTTGAACCTTGCTTAGGCACTACATAATGTAAATGCGGATTTTGTTCCATCATTTCATGTGCCTCACCAGACCATGTCACGCCAATTGCCGCTTCATTTTGCACCAAATACATTTTCATTTCATCCGAAATAATCGCCTTAATATTAGGGCCTAAGCTATTAAGCTTAGTTTGTGCTAAATGTAATTTAATGCTTGAGCTAGTATTCATTGAATAGCCTAAAGAAACTAATGCCATTCCCATCGCATCTCTAGCTGAATCAACTAACAAAATTTGGTGACGATATTTTTTACGCCACAAATCATTCCAAGTTTTTATTGAGCCCTTTTTGATAAATTTATCATTATAGACAATCCCTAATGTCCCCCAAAAATATGGCACCGAGTAATCATTATTTTGATCAAATGATTTATGCAAAAAACTTTTACCAATATATTTCATATTAGGAATTTGTCTTTGATCTAATCGATCAAGCAAATGAGCCTTACGCATCTTGGTTACCATGTATTCGGAAGGAATAGTTACGTCATACGCCGTTCCACCTTGTTTAATTTTAGTATACATTGCTTCATTAGAATCAAACGTTTCATAAACTACATGATAGCCAGTTTGCTTTTCAAACTTTTTAATTAATTGGGGATCAAGATAATCGCCCCAGTTATAAATAATTAAACTTTGCTTATTTCCGCCAGTAGCCGACTTTTCTAAATGATGAGCTAAGCCCCAAAGACCTGCGCAGGCGATTAAAATTGCTGTAATCGCCGCTATAACCTTTTTCATTTAACCCAGCCTCCCATCACCCGATGATTCTTCTTTCTCCCCTTTTTAGTGGTGATGAAATAATATATTCCTACAAGCAGTAAAACAAATAAAAACATTACTGTACTCAAAGCGTTGATTTCAAGATCAATCCCCTGTCTTGCCCGAGAATAAATTTCTACAGAAAGAGTAGAGAAGCCATTTCCTGTTACAAAGAAAGTCACAGCGAAATCATCTAAGGAGTAAGTCAAGGCCATGAATAGACCTGAAAAAATTCCCGGCATAATTACTGGAATCAAGACATCACTAAAAACTTGCCATGAATTGGCGCCTAAGTCGCGTGCCGCATCAATTAACGACATATCCATTTCATTAATTCGCGGTAAGACCATTAAAACTACAATTGGAATCGAAAAAGCAATATGACTTAATAAAACAGACCCAAAATTTAACCCGATTCCTAAAGCGGTAAAGAAGATCAAAAAGCTAGCTCCGATAATAACATCAGGCGAAACCATTAAGACATTATTCAAAGCTAAGGTCGTTTTTTTGTTAGACTCTTTTTTCATTGCTGCGATGGCAATTGCGCCAAAAGTACCAATAATGGTCGCAATTAAACTAGAAAGAAGGGCTAATAAAATTGTTTCTAAAAAGATTGCTAATAAGCGATTGTCCTGAAATAAAGTTTGATAATGAGCCAAAGTAAAATGCTCAAATTTATTCATATTTTTGCCACTAGAAAATGAAAAGTAGATCAAATAAAAAATTGGCACATACAGCAGAATCAAGATAAATGTAAGATAAATTCTGGCTACTAAATGACGATTTCTCATAGATCCACCTTCTTTCGTCTAGCCTTTCTACTAGTAATTAACATAACTATTACCATCAAAACGATTAAAACAACGCCAATCGTTGCCCCCATATTCCAATTCATCGTCGTCATAAAGTATTCTTCAATAGCAGTCCCTAGTGTAATTACGCGATTGCCGCCGATTAATCTAGTAAGCATAAATAATGATAATGACGGAATAAAGATAGCCTGTACTCCACTTTCTACACCCGGACGAGACAGTGGCCAAAGTACATAGCGAAAAGTTTGCCATTTGCTAGCGCCTAAATCTTCTGAAGCTTGAATAACTGCTGGATTGATTTCTTTAATCGCATTAAAAATCGGTAAAATCATAAAAGGAATTTCAATATAAGTAGCTACAAAAATAAAAGCAAAATCGGTAAATAAAATATTTACTGGTCCTATCCCAAATAAGCGCAAAAATTTATTCACCAAACCATCATTACCTAAAATGCCAATAAAAGCATAGGCTTTAAGCAAAAGATTGATCCAAGTCGGTAAAATAATTAACAGAAGCCACAGCTGTTGATTTTTCATTTTTGTTAAAAAATACGCTGCCGGATATGAAATGATCAAAGTTAAAAAAGTTATCAAAAATGCATACCAAAATGAATTAAGCATCATTTTTAAAAAAGTACCATTTCTAAAAAACTCAACATAATTCTTCAAGGTAAAAGTATTGCTGCTATCAGTAAATGAATACCAGAGGATCAATAAGATTGGCAAAATAACAAAAAGAATAATCCAGAGTAGATATGGAATCATAAAAAACATTTTTTTATTTTTCATTCTCATCTGCCTCATATTTTTCTAGTCGAGCATCAAAATCACGCTGACTTTCATTAAGTCGCATAACATGGATATCTTCTGGATCAAAAAATAGCCCAACTCGTTGTCCTAATTTAACCCCATTAGTAGAATGAATCAGCCATTCATTTTCATTGGCATCAATCGCCTTAATTTCAAAGTGATCGCCTAAAAACAATTGCGTTTGCGCTGTAACTACGATCTTGCCATCTTCAGGCTTAACAATATCTAAATCTTCAGGACGGATAACAACTTCTACCTTTTCATTCGGTTTCATTCCACCATCGGCACACTTAAACTTGTTATTGGCAAACTCTACCTCATAGTCATGGATCATTCGCCCAGATAAAATATTGGAATCACCAATAAAACGGGCCACAAAGTCATTAACTGGCTCATCATAAATTGCTACCGGATTTCCACTCTGTTGAATTTGACCATCATTTAAAACGAAAATTTCATCACTCATTGATAAGGCTTCTTCTTGATCATGGGTAACAAAAATAAAAGTTATTCCCAATTTCTTTTGAATTGCTCGCAGTTCAAACTGCATGTCTTTTCGTAACCGTTTATCCAAAGCTGATAATGATTCGTCTAACAGTAAAACTTTAGGTTCATTTACAATTGCCCGCGCAATCGCAACTCGTTGCTGTTGCCCACCACTAAGCTCTGAGATTTCACGATTAGCATAACCATCTAGTCGCACCATATGCAGAGCTTCTTTAACGGCAGGTTTAATTTCATTCATCGGTTTTTTCTTAATTTTTAGCCCAAAAGCCACATTTTGAAAAACATCCAAGTGTGGAAACAAAGCATAATTTTGAAAGACTGTATTAATATGCCGCTTGGAAGCATCGAGATTGGTAATATCTTGACCATCGAAGAACACTTGTCCACTCGACGGTTGAGTAAAGCCAGCAATAATACGTAAAATAGTCGATTTACCTGATCCACTAGGACCAAGTAATGAATAAAATTTACCAGATTCAATAGTTAAATTAATATCTTTAAGAGCTACAAAACCATCATCATACTTTTTGGTAATGTGCTTTAATTTGATAATATCCATTCCCATCCCCACATAAAAATAAGCTGCAAGCCTTCCAGCCTGTAGCTTGTTTTGCTAGATTATTTTATTTTTCTTTACCAATAATTCTTACTTCAGTTTGTAAATCAAGACCAAATTTTTCTTTGATTACTTTTTGAATCAGGTGGATCAAATCAAGATAATCAGTAGCTGTTGCTCCGCCTTTATTCACAATAAAGCCAGCGTGTTTAGTAGAGTCTTGTGCACCACCAATTTGCTTACCTTGCAGTCCTGCCTTGATGATCATTGGTCCCACAAAATGACCCGTTGGTCGCTTAAATACACTACCACAGGATGGATATTCTAGCGGTTGCTTATAGCGACGTAAAGCATTCAAATAATGCATTTGATCTAAAATTTCCAGCTTATTACCTGTTTTAAGTGCAAAAGTTGCACTTAAGACAATATCACCATTTTCTTGGACTAATGAATGGCGATAGGAGAAATTCATTTCTTCATTAGAATATGTTTTAAACTCTCCTGCTCTGGTTAAAACATTGACGCTTTGAACGACTTCTTGCATTTCTCCGCCATAAGCCCCAGCGTTCATAAAGACACCACCGCCGATACTGCCTGGAATACCTGCAGCGAATTCCATGCCACTTAAGCCATGATGTGCCGCAGTAAAGGCTGTATCAATAATTCGTGCACCAGCATCAGCTGTAACTTGATTACCTGTTACTTTAATTTCTTTTAATTCAGTTAAAATAATTATTAAACCATCAATTCCGCCATCACGAATAATCAGGTTTGAGGCATTGCCAATGATTGTTAATGGAATCTGTTTTTTACGTGTAACTTCCACCAGTTGCTCTACTTCGTTAACATTTTTAGGAAAAGCAACAAATTCAGCTGGACCGCCTGTTTTAGTGAAAGTATACCTGCTTAATGGAATTTGCTCTTTAATATCAATTCCTTGTTTTTTCAAATCAAGTAATTCCATGATTAGCCTCCTTAAAGTTTCTTGTACTATTTTACCGCAGAAAACAGTTAGCTTCATTAATATTAATGATATACTTCCTTATAAAGGAGATTTTTATGAATTTTATTGCAATGGACTTCGAAACGGCCAACCATTATCCAGAAAGTGCTTGTTCACTGGCTCTAGTTATGGTCAGAAATAATAAAATTGTTGACCGCTTTTATACAGTAATTAATCCACAAATGCCATTTGATGCGCGTAATATTCAGGTACACCAAATTACAGCTGACGATGTAAAAAATGCCCCGACAATGGCTGAAGTTTGGCCGCATATTAAAGGTTTATATCAACCAGGAATGCTGGTTGCCGCCCATAATGCTCGCTTTGATACTAATGTTATGCGGCAAAGTCTAGCTCGATATGGAATTGAAGAACCGCATTATTTGGTAATCGATACTTTAGCTACAAGTAAATTACTTGAGCCAGAACTCCTCGATCACAAATTAGATACAGTTTCTCAAGCACTGGATGTTGAACTTTGGCACCATCACAATGCCTTAAGTGATAGCGAAGCATGTGCTGGTATCTTAATCAATCAAGAAAAAGAATTCGGTGATGAAGCTATTAAAAATTTAGTTTATCAAATTTAAAAGATCTCTAGGGAAAAGTTCCTAGAGATCTTCTTTTTATTCATCAAATTCTGTTAAGACATTTTTGACCCACTCTTCATTGCGTTTACCATGTGGATCAAATTCTACAATCCGCTTAGTTGAAGCCCAGCTATCATCTACGCGCGTAATCGTTAACTGTAAATACTCATTTGGTAAATCAGCCATTACTAATTGTGGCCATTCAATTACTACCAAACCAGGCTCAGCCAAATAACCTGCCAAATCAATTGAAGAAAGATCATCATTTTCCAAACGATAAAAATCCATATGGAAAAGTGGCAATTTTACTTCGCGATATTCACGGACAATTGTAAACGTAGGGCTCTTAACAGGGCGCCTTACCCCTAACTCTCGTCCTAGTCCTTGAGTCATCGTTGTTTTACCAGCACCTAAATCACCATTTAATAAAAGCAAATCATGGGGCCGAGCTGTCTGGGCTAAAGTTGCACCTAATTTTTGCATTTCTGCCGCAGAATTAATTTCTAATTTAGTCATTATTCTTGTCCTTTGCTAAAACTTGTGCAGCGGTAACAATAGCTAGATCATAAATATCTTGTTCACTGCATCCCCGTGACAAATCATTCACCGGAGCAGCCAAACCTTGTAAAATTGGGCCTACTGCAGTAAAACCACCCAATCTTTGCACCATCTTATAGCCAATATTACCAGATTGCAGTTCTGGGAAGACGAAAACATTTGCATGTCCTGCTACCTTTGAACTCGGAGCCTTTTTTTCACCAACAGCAGGCACAAACGCAGCATCAAATTGCAATTCCCCATCAGCTGGAATTTCTGGGTGATTCTTTTGGAACATTGCAGCTGCATCATGAACCTTATCAACCATCGGACTTTCAGCTGAGCCTTTAGTTGAAAAACTTAAAAAGGCAACTTTAGGATCAATTTCGGCCATCTTGGCAGTTAATGCAGATTGATAGCCAATTTCAGCCAAGGTTTCTTCATCAGGATCAATATTAATTGCACAGTCCGCAAAAAT
This sequence comes from uncultured Lactobacillus sp., assembly GCF_947367125.1. Taxonomy (GTDB): domain Bacteria; phylum Bacillota; class Bacilli; order Lactobacillales; family Lactobacillaceae; genus Lactobacillus. The sequence goes on along the minus strand of NZ_CANBCQ010000013.1, from coordinate 13,323 downwards.
ATAGCGTTCATCACCCTTTTCCATTACAAAGGCACCTGAAACGCGGTGCATCCCTTTGGCAGCATGAATTAATTGCAATGCTGGCAAAACAGTATTAGCAGTTGAATGCGCAGCTCCAGAAACCATCCCGTCTGCTTTGCCCATTTTAACTAACATCGTGCCAAAGTAATTTCCTTTAGCCAGCTTAAGTTTGGCTTCTTCGATACTGATATCTTTTCTTCTAGCTTTAACGAATGCTGCAGCCATTTGGTCAAGCTCAGCATAATTATTAAGATCATAAATTTTAACATCAGCTAAATCTAAATTATGCTCCTTAGCCAATTTAGCAATTTCATCAGGATTGCCAATTAAAATTGGTTCAATAATACCATCTTTATTTAAATTAGCTACAGCAGTGAGAACTCTTAAATCATCACTTTCAGGAAAAACAATTCTCTTTTTATCTTGTGCAGCTTCAACTTGCTTTTTAAATAATGAAAATACGCTCATCTTTACCTCTTATGCTAAATCAGATTTACTTACTGTTTCCGGTAATTGCCAATCAATAGGTGTTTCGCCAAAATTCTTTAACGCCGTATTACAACGCGAAAATGGTCGCGAACCAAAGAAACCACGATCAGCTGAAAATGGACTTGGGTGTGAAGATTTAATAATAAAATTTTGGCTTTGATCAATTAATGGAATTTTATTTTGAGCAAATCTTCCCCATAAGATAAAAACTACCTTGCCTCGCTCACTGAGAGCCTTAATTGCTGTATCAGTGACATTTTCCCAGCCTTTACCTTGATGACCATTAGCGTGCCCATATGGTACTGTTAAAACGGCATTTAAAAGTAGCACTCCTTGATCAGCCCATTTCTTTAAATAGCCATGATTAACTGGCCTAGCTCCGACATCATCGTACAACTCTTTATAAATATTTCTAAGTGATGGTGGTAAAGTCGTGCCTGGCATGACCGAAAAACTCATCCCATTAGCTTGACCCGGATTATGATATGGATCTTGACCTAAAATAACCACTTTAGTTTTGGCAAACGGTGTCAACTTAAACGCTGTAAAAATATGATACATATCAGGATAAATTTGCTTAGTAGCATATTCTTCTTTTAAGAAATTATGTAATTCGTGATATTTCTCACTTGCAAAGACAGGGTTCAATATTTGATCCCAATCGTTGCCAATTAATGCTTTAGCCAAGTGTTACCCCCTCTTTTCTTATCCTCTTTATGGTATCATTAATTTAATAATAAATGGGAGAAAAATTATGATCAAATTAGTTGCTTGTGATCTTGATGGCACACTTTTCAATTCAGACATGACGGTTTCACCTGCTAATGTAAAAGCTGTGAAAAATGCACAAAAGAACGGAATTGAGTTTTTAATTGCTACCGGCCGTGCTCCACGTGAATCGCGTTCAATTTTAAAAAAAGCTGATTTGCATACTGGCTTTATTAATCTTAACGGTGCTCTAGTTTTTAATGAGAACAACCAACTTATGATTAAACATAGTATTTCTAAACCTAAAGCCCAACAGTTAGTTCAATTATTGCATCAAGCAGGCTTCTATTTTGAAATTTTGACTACTAATCAAGTATACAGCGAAGATTTAAATCAACGTATCGCCAATGTCGCTCACTTAATGGTAGATTTAAATCCTTTATTCGATTTTAAGCAGGCTGTTGCAATTTCTGCTGGTAATCGGTCCATCATGAACATGAAACAAATTAACAGCTTTGAAGATTTACTGAAAGATCCTAAAATAGAAGTAATGAAGATCATTGCCTTTGATGCTCGCGGCCACGAAGCTTTTGTAGATATCAAAAAAGAAATTGCTGCAATTGGCGGCCTAGTAGTTACCTCAAGTTCATCTTCAAATATTGAGATTAATGATTATCATGCACAAAAAGGTATTGCTCTACTGGACTATGCTAAGTTAAAAGGAATTAAACGAGAAGAAATTGCCGCAATTGGTGATAACTTGAATGATGAAAGTATGATCCAAGCAGCGGGTACTGGCGTAGCAATGGGAAACGCTATTCCAACAATCAAAAATATAGCTCAAGTTGTTACCAAGAGAAACAATGAAGATGGTGTAGCTTATATTTTAAATCGATTTATTACAAACAATAATATTTAAAGATATGAGGTGAGTAAGTATGCGATTTTGGCTAGAACTTGATCAAGAAAAAGATTACGGTCAAATTCCTGTGCTTAATCAGGATGGTAAAGTTGAATTTTTTATTCAAGGTAATCTCGATAATCCTAACCACACTTTATACTTAAATAATCTTCATAAACAAGAAGTGGGCCGTCTTTTTTCTGATGGTGTCGGGTTAATTTCTTCTTTTACAATTGATGTCGTTAATCACTCTTTAGTTGGGGTTAAAAAGCTAAATACGCCAACTGCCAATATCTTTTATCTAACTCAATTAAAATATATTGTTACAGGCAGCATTAAACGCGGAACATATACTTTTCGCTCTGGAATCAAAAGTGTGGCAAGTGTTCAAACTATTATGGGCGACCGCGGCGGCGTTTTGATTTGTGACATCACTAAGCCTGAAGATGTGCCTTTTATCCTTTTAACTTCCGTCCTGTTTACCCAATGGCATGTCACACCTTTAAAATTACCTACTTTTCCACCAATTGGCTTTGAAGTAAATCCTAACTAAAAAAGCAGTCATGAAAAATCTTCATAACTGCTTTCCTAGAAAGTGATATAGATATAGATGTATCTTCTGCCATAAAGTTTGTATTTATTAAGTAATAAGGAATTATTAGGCAGAGACTGAATAATGAAGGTTCAATTAAACTAATTCAACCTCCACTGAATATTATACTTTGTTCAGCTAAAAATACAAGACCTAGCTGTTATTATTTTATAATAAATTCACTTATCAAAAGTATCTTTGCAGCCATCTTATAGCTTAATAATTTGTTATTTAAATATACATAAAAATAGCTTCCGCAAATGCAGAAGCTATTTTTATTATCATTAATTAGTCTTGGTAGTTTACCAATTCTAAGAATGATTCTGGTACTAATGAAGCACCACCAACTAAACCACCGTCAATATCAGGCTTAGCCATTAATTCCTTAACGTTAGCTGGCTTTACAGAACCACCGTATTGAATACGAACGTTTTCTGCAGTTTCTTCATTGTACAAGTCCTTAACAGTTTCACGGATAGTCTTGCACATTTCTTCAGCTTGGTCCGATGAAGCAGTCTTACCAGTACCAATAGCCCAGATTGGTTCATAAGCAATTACCAGTGAAGATACTTGTTCAGCAGTAAGACCATCTAATGCAGCCTTAATTTGAGCAACTACCCATTCTTCTTGCTTGTTAGCTTCACGAGTTTCAAGTGATTCACCACAGCAAATAATTGGCTTCAAACCATTAGCAAAGATAGCCTTAGCTTTCTTGTTAATGTCTTCATCAGTTTCGTGGAAGTAGCCACGACGTTCTGAGTGACCAATAATTACATAGTCCATACCCATTTCTTTGAGGACCTTTGGTGAAGTTTCACCGGTGTAAGCACCTTCGTCTTCAAAGTAGCAGTTTTCTGCACCGATGTGCAAGTTTGAACCCTTAGCTGCTTTTCTTAAAGCATCAAGGTCAACTGCAGGGGCACAAATAAGTGATTCAACCTTACTTGGATCTGGCAACTTATCCTTAACAGCATCAACGAATTCAGTAGTTTGATCTGGATTCATGTGTAACTTCCAGTTACCAGCAATAATTGGCGTACGACTCATTAATCTATTGTCCTTTCCTTACTATTACTTGTCTGAAACGCAAGCGATACCTGGCAATTCCTTACCTTCAAGGTAGTTAAGTGAAGCACCACCACCGGTAGAAATGTGGGTAATCTTAGGAGCAATACCTAATTGCTTAGCAGCAGCAGTTGAGTCACCACCACCGATAATAGTAGTTGCGTCCTTAAGGTCTGCCAATGCACGACCAACTTCCAAAGTACCTTCTGCAAAGTTAGGCATTTCGAAAGCACCCATTGGGCCGTTCCAAACAACAGTCTTAGCATCCTTTAAGATGTCCTTGAACTTTTCAACAGTCTTAGGACCAATGTCAAGACCCATCATGTTATCAGGAATATCATCACCAACAACTTCGCGTGAAGCATCGTTTGAGAATTCAGTAGCAGCTACGTTGTCTACAGGAAGAACGATCTTGTCGCCAGCCTTCTTAAGCAAGTCCTTAGCAAGGTCTACCTTATCAGCTTCAAACAATGATTTACCGATCTTGTGGCCTTGTGCTGCTAAGAAGGTGTAAGCCATACCACCACCGATTAAGATGTGGTCTGACTTAGGAATTAAGTTTTCGATAACACCAATCTTGTCTGAAACCTTAGCACCACCAAGAATAGTTACGAATGGGTGAACTGGGTTTTCAACAGCATCACCTAAGAACTTGATTTCCTTTTCAAGCAAGTAACCAGCTGCTGCAGGCTTGCCGTTTTCCTTCATAGCAGTTGCAATACCAACGTTTGAAGCGTGACTTCTGTGTGCAGTACCAAAGGCATCATTTACAAACATGTCGCCAAGACTTGCCCAGTATTCGCCAAGCTTAGGATCGTTACCTGATTCACGCTTGCCAAAGTCGTTGTCGATATCTTGGAATCTAGTGTTTTCAAGAACGATAACGTCGCCATCCTTCATGTTGTTGATTGCGTCTTCAACTTCTTTACCTTCGTTTGCAGGTACAAAAGTTACAGGCTTCTTAAGAAGTTCACTTAAACGTTCAGCAACTGGCTTTAATGATAATTCCTTCTTGTCAGCATCTGACTTAACACGACCTAAGTGGCTGAGTAAGATTGCCTTGCCACCATGTTCAATGATGTACTTAATAGTAGGAAGTGCAGCAACAATACGGTTGTCGTCACCAATAACACCGTCTTTAATTGGAACGTTGAAGTCTACACGAACTAAGACCTTTTTGCCTTTAACATCAAGATCGTCAACGATTAATTTAGCCATTATAATCCTCCGATTATTTTGATATTTTTTCTTCAAAAAAAGGCGGAAGGAAGAATCTCCCTCCGCCTTCTCAATTACCACTTAACTATATAATCAGTTAATTAAAATTAATGATTAAAGAGTTGCAAAGTGTAATAAAGTACGTACCATTTGGCAAGTGAATGAGTATTCGTTGTCGTACCAAGCAACAGTCTTAACTAATTGCTTGTCACCTGCAGTGGTTACCATAGTTTGAGTTGGGTCAAAGATTGAACCAGCAGTCATGTTAAGAACATCGCTAGAAACAATGTGGTCACCGTTGTAAGCAAATGATGGGCTTTCGTACTTCTTCATAGCTTCGTTAACTTCGTCAGCAGTAACCTTCTTGCTCAAGATTGATACTAATTCAGTTTCTGAGCCATCTGGAACTGGAACACGTTGTGCGTGACCGTTCATCTTACCGTTCAAGTTAGGCAATACTAAACCAATAGCCTTAGCTGAACCAGTAGTATGAGGAATAATGTTTTCAGCAGCAGCACGAGCGTCTTGTTCCTTACCACTACGTGAAGGGCCATCCAAAGTCATTTGAGTACCAGTGTATGCGTGGATAGTAGTCATAGTGGCAACTTCAATACCAAATTCCTTGTCCAAAGCGTTAGCCATTGGTGCAAGTGAGTTAGTAGTACATGAAGCAGCTGAAACAATCTTGTCATCAGCAGTCAAAGTGTCTTCGTTTACTGAGTAAACGATAGTCTTCAAGTCGTTACCAGCTGGAGCTGAGATCAATACACGCTTAGCACCTGCATCGATGTGAGCTTGTGACTTAGCCTTGCTAGTGTAGAAACCAGTACATTCAAGAACGAAGTCAACACCATCGTTCTTAACCCATGGAATGTTTTGTGCTTGTGGTTCTGCGTATACGTGGTAACTCTTACCGTCAACTACGATTGAATCTTCAGTTGATGAAACTTCGTGGTTGAAAGTACCATGAGTAGTGTCGTACTTAAGCAAGTAAGCAAGCATTGCTGGAGTAGTCAAGTCGTTGATAGCAACAACTTCGATGTCCTTTGACTTTTCGCCAAGGTCCATAATACGACGGAATGCTAAACGACCGATACGGCCGAAACCGTTAATACCAATTTTAACTGTCATAACCTAAAGTCCTCCTTAAGAACTATAAACAACATTTATTTTAAACGGGATTTTATTTCCCCTTTAAAATCATATTTGAGGCGCCTTCATCAGTAATTAACCAGGTTTGATGAGGCGCATTAGGCATATAAGCTTTAATTGCTTGAGCTTTTCTAGCACCACAAGCAAAGGCAAATATGTGGGGTATTTTATTCAGGTTTTCAAACTGCAATCCAACCTGGGTAATGCGGTCGACAACCTTGCCATTTTTATCGAAGAAACACCCGAAACATTCGGTAACGGCTTTTTTCTCTCGAAGTTCAGACAGCTTAATTGAATCATAGCCTCTGCGCTGTGCCATTTCGTGTGCTAGTCCAATACCATGAATCACAGCATCACTTTGAGAAATATCTTGCAGAACATCCGAAATCGAGGATTCACGAATTAATGATTTGTAAGCATCGGCTGAAACTTGTTCAGGTAAATACAATGTCTTATATGTACCTGAAGTTTTAGCAGCCATCTCTTGGACGATTGTATTACTTTGCGTTTCTACATTTTCGCCCAAGGCTCCTCGACCTGGAACAAATTCTAACTGACGGTTATTAGCTAAAGCCGGTGACAAATATTTAGCCGATTTAGCTAACGCCGCTCCACCTAGAATTGTAACTATTGAATGACCTAATGGCAAGAGTAAATTTAAAGCTGAGCTTAACTTCTCTCCCATCTCTTCATATACTCGATCTTGTAGATCAGCATTGCCTGGAACAATTAAAGTTCGTTCAATCCCCAGCTTTTTAGCTAAGGCAACTTCTGTCTCACCAGCATTGAAAAGTCGGTCAATCAACGGCCCTGCATCTTGTAATGTTTTCTCGCCCTTTTCAGTTAAAAACATGCCAAAACTCTTAGTTTCAATCAAACCTAACTGACTTAAATATTCAGTTTCAGTTCTAATGTTTCTCTCTGAAAGCCCTAAATGCTGAGCAACACTCCGCCGACCAATTGGTGCATGCAGTGAAATCTGCTCAAGGACAAGATACCTTTGTCGAAGAATCTTTAAGACGTCAGGAACGAGTGCTTCGAGCAAAGAAAAGTCCGAATCCATCGTTCCCTCCTTTCCATGGGACGGCTTCCGACCAGCTATGTGTCGTTTTGTGTCCCAGAATACTTAAAAATATAAGAGAAACGTACTTCTTCATTCAATTCATACATTTCTCACTCGACATTGTTAGTATAACAATGTATTTTTCGTAATTCAAGAAAAAGATGCACGATTTTTAAAAAGTCATAAGTTAAATAAAATCATTTTTATTTCAATCGTTTTTTTGATATACTAATTTTTGTGAGTCACTTGGACCCTTAGTGTAATGGATCGCACATAAGATTCCGGTTCTTAGAATCTGGGTTCGACTCCCAGGGGGTCCACACATAAAAAAGACCGCTGTTCGTATGTAATTACGAATAGCGGTCTTTTTGTATTTTATTATTTTTTACTTAGTCTTAGCAGTTAACAATTCTGCTCGTTGTGCTAATTCAGTATATAGAGTAGAGCCTGAAACGGAGAGACCTTCGATTTCACGTTTAGTGTTAAAGTGATATCTGCCTTCATAACTACCATTTTCGCCTACACGGAAAATATAATCATTAAAGCCAATATAGAATTGGTTGTGATTTGAGTCATATGCAAATCCTTGTACTGGTGAACCAGTAACAAAATCACTTTGAGTTGAGCCAACTTCTTCTGGTGTCCAAGTATCACCACTTCTTGTTAACTTCCAGTATTCATATGAGTGACGACCACCATTGTGGAATAAAGCATACATTGTATTGTCGCCTACAAAAGTTGCGTTGTGGAAATAACGAGGATAGTCACTACCACCATTCCAAGTTTTAACGGTCCAAATCTTGTTGATCTTCATGTCACTCTTTCTTACTTGCATAATTTCTTCTGAAGCAGTAGAATTTGCAGTCTTATTGTTATTTGCCAAAACATAGATATAACTTGCAGAAGATCCTAAAGATTGACCATGACCCAACTTAATATATGGGGAAACCTTAATATTATTAGCATAGCTCTTAAAAGTACTCCATCCCATTGTAGTTAAGTTTTGTGCAGCATATTTGCTCTTAAGTGCATTTAAATTATAAGAAACAAGGCGTCCTCTTGAATCGCCACTGCTTGTATACATAGAAGCAGTAAATACGCCATTATTTACGGTAATTCCTTCAGGGATTACTCCAACTTGACCCATTGCATCAGCAGATTGACCATAGCCTAAACTAACAAAACGAGGTTGATACAACCGTGTACGTAAAGTAATACCGCCACCGTTATAAGAGTTTGAACTTGTTTCTGAACGATAGCCATGTGCACGGTTCCAATTTCTTGATGATCCCTTTGAACCACCGTTCCAAGTATGAACTGCCTTAGGGCCCTTCTTAGCTGAGACATCGGCACTAGCTATACCTTCATTTTTATCAGAACGAACTGTGACATTAACGCTTGCCTTAGCCTTGCCATAAGAATATTCTACTTTAGTAGTACCCGATTGGCCTGAATTAATTGAACCGCGAGAAACACTAACCCGGTCAGGGTTAATTGCCGTTCCTTGACTATCAGTTACATAGTTAATTGCATCCCTTGTTGGGAAACTGTAATTGCTATTGTGGACTAAACTAACATCATTAGCTACAGAAATTTGATTTCTAGCAAAAAAGTTTTGACTAACCCAACCTACATTACGGCCATCAACAATGATGTTCCAAAAGTTTCCTTTTTTAGTAGAAACATATTTTTTAGATTGAATTTGACCGTGCTTAAAGTACTTAGTAGAAGTAAATTTACCACTAGGACCCTTGCTAGAAACATTATGATAAATAGCATAGTTGCCATTACCTGCAATCTTGGTAACAGCCTTACTATAGCTTTTAGCATCAACACTCTTACCTTGATTCATTGCTAAAAAACTACCAACCAATGCAGCACTCGCTACAAAAGTCAATACTATTCTTTTCCCTTTTTTCATCTCATATTCCTCCTATTTCAAAAAATCACGTTCATTTTATCACAGATATATCAAATAAGAACATGATTTACAAAAAAATTCCTTTATTAGCATACTTTGAAAACGCTTCTGGTATATAATTAAAAAGTTCACATAAATATATTTATTAATAATAGGGAGAAAATTTATGATCGAATCACAAACTAATCCCAAAAAGATGATGTGGACTACCTTAGCAATGATGGCTTTCTCCACGGTGTGGGGATTTGGTAACGTTGTTAACGGTTATGTCTACTTTGATGGAACAAAGGTCATCTTTAGTTGGGTCGTTATGTTCCTTCTCTACTTTGTTCCTTATGCCTTAATGGTTGGTGAGCTCGGAGCTACCTTCAAGAACGCCGAAGGTGGGGTTTCATCTTGGGTTAATGCTACCATGGGGCCAAAATGGGCTTATTACGCTGGTTGGACTTATTGGGCCTGTCATATTGTCTACATTTCCAGCAAGGGTACTGGTGGTTTAAGAGCTATGGCTTGGGGTATTTTCGGTAATACCAGATGGTATGACGGCTTACCTACTGCCTGGACTCAATTTGCCACATTAGTAATCTTTTTATTTTTCTGTTGGGTTGCTAGTCGTGGGATTCCGGTCCTTAAAGGTTTAGCCACTGTTGCTGGTTCTTCCATGTTTATCATGTCTATTCTATTTATTATCATGATGTTCGCAGCACCAGCTATCAATCCTGGTGCAGGATTTCACACAATTGACTTTAACTGGAAGAATTTAATGCCAACCTTTAACGTTAAATACTTTACTTCACTTTCAATCTTAGTATTTGCCGTTGGTGGCTGTGAAAAGATTTCACCATATGTTAATAAAGTCCAAAATCCATCTAAAAACTTCCCTAAAGCAATGATGGCTTTGGCAATCATGGTTATGATATCTGCCATCTTAGGTACTTTTGCAATGGCTTTAATGTTCGATCCTAAAGTAGTTAACGCCAATTTAAATGAATACATCTCAAACGGTGCTTACATGGCTTTCCAAAAATTAGGCGAGTATTACCACGTTGGCGGATTATTCATGTACATCTACTCCTGGTGTAATGTAATTGGTCAATTTTCAACTTTAGTAATTAGTATCGATGCTCCATTAAGAATGCTTTTAGGCAGTAAAGAAGCCAAAGAGTTTATTCCTAAGAGCTTGATGAAATTAAACCAGCATGGTGCTTATATTAACGGTATTTGGATGATCGTGATTTTGTCTGGAGGATTAATTGCAATCCAAGCTTTAGTTCCTAATGCTCAAGCGGTTATGGCACAATTGGTTAAATTAAATTCCACTACAATGCCACTTCGTTATCTTTGGGTATTTGCGGCTTATGTTGCTTTAAGAAAACAACAACAAAAGTTCCAAACCACTTACCAAATGACTAAGCATCAAGGTTTAGCCTACACTGCTGGTATTTGGTGTTTTGTAGTTACTGCTGCTTGTTGTATCTTTGGTATTTATTCACCAGATCCATTCACATTAGTTTTGAACATCTTAACTCCAATCATTTTAATTGCTTTAGGATTGATTTTACCAGCAATTAAAAAGTATCAAGATGCTAAAAATAAATAAAAGACAGTATAAAAAAACTCGGAATCTCATTTGATTCCGAGTTTTTTATTTAAACTAATTGACTAATTATTTACTCAATTTTTGATTACTTTCAAGCAATTCAGCACGTTGAGCTAAGTTAGCATAAAGATGATTATTGTAAACTGCAATACCTTCAATTTCACGTCCAGTGTGGTATTGATAAGTATCCTTTACTTTACCATTAGTAGCTATCTTAGCAATAACATCATTAAAGGCAAGATAGAAGTTATTATTCTTAGCATCATAAGTAAATCCTTGAGTGTAAGTGTTAGATACAATGCCGCCCTTAGTTGCACCTACCATAGTTGGGTACCAGTTATCGCCCTTACGGTTGAATTCCCAGTATTCAGTTTGATCTTTTTCCTTATTGTAAAGAGTAGTGTAAAGTTTGTGATCATTTACTACAACACCATTGTTAAAGTAACGACCTTCTGAGTTGCTACTATTTACACATTTAATAGTCCAAATCTTGTTAATGCACATGTCACTCTTACGGATTTGGATCAATTCCTCTGACAAGTTACTCTTATATGAAACCTTGTTATTGTTGTTTAAAACATAAATATACTTATCAGTTGAACCCATTGCTTGACCGTGTCCAATTGGGATATATGGACTAACTTTAATATTTTTAACATAAGAATTAAACTTCTTTTGTTTCATATCAAGCAAATATTGACCGTTGAAAGCATTGGTCAAGTGGTTCAAATTGTAACCCACAATATGTCCATTACTAATAAGGGTGCTGCTGAGCAAACTAGTGTAAAGCCAGCCATTTGACATGGTAATACCTTCTGGAATATGACCTACACGGTTAATATAGTCGTCATCCTTAATATTACGCACAACACTTAATAAAACTGGTTGGAAGAAGCGCGTCTTAAAGTCTAATTTATCACTATCACTGTCGTAATTATGCTTATTTTTATCAGGAGTAAAGTCGGTCTTAGTTACATAGTTAGCAGAACTGCCGTAATAAGTTTTCCATGACTTTAAATTTCCATCAAATGGTTGAGCTTGAACACTATCAGCGTCAGTAATGCCTTCTTTAGTACTCTTTCTGATTGTTACTTTCACAGTTGCTTTAGCACTACCGTAGCTATACTTAACATTTTGCGTACCTGGCTTTGAACAATCAATCGAATCTGTTGAGATGTTGATATCTTGGACGTCAATTACGGTACCCATGCTATTCGTCACATAGCTAACCGCATCAGTTGGATCAAATTCATAATTACTATTTTGGACTAAGCTAACAGTCTTAGGAACAGCAATTGTGTTTCTAGTAAAGTAGTTTTGGTTAACATAACCTACTTTTCGTCCATTGACATAAATACGCCAGTAAGTTGCATCATGTGTCTTAATTCTCTGATCGGATTGAATATGTGCATATTGATAGTCTCTAGCATCAGCAATCTTGCCACTAGGCTTACCATTACTAATCTTTTTGTAAACAGGATAACTCTTGTTACTACCTACTTTAACCATTAAGTTATAAGAGGTACTTGTTTGAGCTGGTCCCTTCTTAGCATTAGAATCAGTCTTTGCAACATCTGTATTACTATCAGTAGTCTTGGAATTATCTGCAAATACAGCATTTGTAGAACCTATTAACAAACCAACACCAAGAGCTACAGCTGATGTAGCACTTAAAAATTTATTTGAATACTTCAAACCTATCCTCCATATCTCATATTTTGTGTTTTACCTCTACATTATAATATATAAATACTATTAGCTAAAATACATTTTTATTACCATTGAGCTTCTTTATTTGACACTTTTATTACGAAGTGATTTAATTAGCACTGTACTCAAAAGAGTGCTAATTAATACGAAATCAATTAGGAGGCAAATTTATGCTAGTACCTACAGTTATTGAACAAACTGCTCGTGGTGAACGTGCTTATGACATTTACTCACGCTTATTAAAAGACAGAATTATCATGCTTAGCGGTGAAATTAATGACCAAATGGCTAACTCAATCATTGCACAATTACTCTTCCTTGACGCTCAAGACAACACCAAGGATATTTCACTTTACATTAACTCACCAGGTGGTGTAATCACTTCCGGTTTGGCTATCATGGATACCATGAACTTTATTAAGTCAGACGTATCAACTATTGCAATTGGTATGGCAGCTTCAATGGCCTCTATCCTTTTGACTAGTGGTACCAAAGGTAAGCGTTTTGCACTTCCTAACTCAACTGTTTTAATTCACCAACCATTAGGTGGTGCTCAAGGTCAACAAACCGATATTCAAATTGCAGCTAATGAAATTTTAAAGAGCCGTAAGAAGATCAACGAAATCTTACACGAAACTACCGGTCAACCTTTAGAAAAGATCCAAAAGGATACCGAGCGTGACAACTACTTAACTGCTGAAGAAGCTAAGGAATACGGCTTGATTGACGAAATTATGGTCAACAAAAAGAAGTAATTAAGTATCAGATTTAAAAAATTATTCACACTAAAAGGAGCTTGCTTATATTGGCTCTTTGTCAAATCCTGTTGATAATGAGTAAATGAATAGAATCAAGCAACCATTAAAAGGCTGTTTGGTTCTTT
>NZ_CANBCQ010000012.1 GCF_947367125.1 uncultured Lactobacillus sp. | reverse complement strand
AGGAACTCCTTTTTCTAATGTTTAAAGAAATAAATTTAAGGAATCATTCATCCTTACACAAACTATTTTACAGTCTCTAGTAGTTATTATGTTCCTCTGCAAAAAGTATTTGTATAAATGGTTCGATAGATATGCTCAGGATATTTTTAACAATAGCATGCAAATTTTATTAATTGGTACAATTTATACTTTTGGACAGCCTGATGAAATTAAAAGTTATATAAGTGAAGATCTTACAAGAATGTTAATCTCAATTATTGTATTATGGAGTATAGGTCTAATAATTAAAAGGATAGGTAATAGTAAAAAATCTGTGTGTGATAAAAAATAACTGTGGTGAGATAATTAACAAGTTTGCGGTCTTTGTTCTTATGAACGAAGGCCGTTTTTCTTTTGGCATGGTGTTGGGTAATTCTGCGATTGAGCCGTCTAGTAGAGACGCCTAGTTTCAGGACAGTTCATTTTTTATTGCCGTTGTGATCAACTGGTTCTTTGATAGTCTTGTACTGTTCTTCATATTTCATAGTTAAATCACTCCTTGTCACTAGCTATAACCTCCAGTAAGAGAGATTGAGATATTATCACTTATTAATCACAATGAAAAAGTGCACTATTTCTAATAGCACTTGCATCATATGCTTCTAAATATTTAAGAATAATGTAATTAGTAGCAGCGCTTTAATATATCGAACATAGTTACTTTCAGAAAAAGTTAAAAAATGCAGTAAATTTTTGCGATAAATAGTATAATTAATCAAAAAAGACAAGGGGTACTAGAATGGATAATTTAAAATTAACAGAGGATGTCAATCAATTTATTGTTAATGGTATCGTAAATGGATATAAAGAATATTTAGCTATGAGAAAGAGAGAAAATGCAAGATTAGTTATTAGTACTGGTTTGTCATGGGCTAAAGGAAATTATATTGATACTGCTTTAAATAATATTGCTGAAAATGCAGATGTAAAATTCGAAATGGCTGGAGGATGGAAATTCTTAAGCTATAGTTTAAAGAATGATGAATTTGAAAATCCAGATTTATTAATCGTGCGAAATGCTAGAACAGCTAATCAACAATTTCACGGAAATATTGATGATATTGCTGATTATCTTCGTGAAGATGCAGCAATTAATAATCATTTATTCAGTAAAAATGAAATTGTAACTAAGAATAGCAATCGTTCAGTTCAGTTAGAGTTGCCATTAATTGATGGAGAGGAAAAGAGTAAGTCAAAAGTAGAAAAGTATAATAGATTCTATATTGCAATATATGAATTAGATAAAAATCAAAATATTAAAAGTATTAGATTAGAACTACCAAATCAAAAATCTGCAGAGTTTTTAGAGGTTGAAGATCTAACTAAATATATTCAAAATACGGCTACTATTACAGAAGATGAATTAGAGCCTGTGAGAAATGATAATATTCCTGCTGCGCAATACGATAATCATAAATTTAATATTACGGAAATAGCACAGCAGCAACAAGAAAATAATGATCGAAATTAAGGTGGATAAATGATGTTTTATGGAGAGAAGCTTCAACAATTAAGGGAATTAGAGGGACTCTCTCGTAAAGATTTAAGTGAAAAATTAAATGTAAGCGAACAAACTGTAGGGCAATATGAAAATAATCAAATTACCCCTAGATTGGATATTCTTTATAAAATAAATGATCTTTTTCAAGTAGATACTGAATATCTGATGACCCCTAGTTTTTTAAAAGAAAGAGTAATTTCTGAAAGTAATGTAGCTTATAGGGCTAAAGATAAAAATTCAAGAAAGAAAACAAAATTAGAATTAATGTATATTACATTTGCTGATTTTTTCATTAGTTATTTTGGTAGTTTTGTGAAGCTAGAACAAGATAATTTTGATAAATTAAAGAAAGCTAGTGATATGCAAAAGTGTAAAGTTAAAGATACTTCCACAAGAATAAGCAAGATTGCAATTTTTACTAGACGTTTTATTAGATTGAATAATAATCGGGATTTAATGTTTAGTTTGGAGAGTCTTGGGATTAATATTCTTGAGAAGAATCTTGGCCGAGAAATAGACGCTTATAGTGGATATACCAGGAGTGGTAAGCCGTATATCGTTTTAGGAACTATTCGAAAATCTGCAGTTAGAAGAAATTTTGATTTAGCGCATGAACTAGGGCATCTGTTGTTACATGATGATCAGGATATGACCATTTTGAATGAAAAAGAAATGCGAGAATTAGATAAGCAAGCAGATACTTTTGCTTCTCAATTTCTTTTACCGGAAAAAGAATTAAGAGATGATTTTCAAAATATATCCAAACCAAGTAATCCAGATTCGTATATTGAATTAAAGAAAAAGTATTTTACTTCTATCGTGGCACTAGAATATCAAGCATATAAGATAAAATTATTATCGACTCAGCAAAACCGTTATTTCTGGGCACAAATGACTAAAAAGGGTTATCGTTCTAATGAACCACTTGATGATGTAATTCCACCAATTAAGCCTGGTAAAGTTAAGGCAGTACTTGAATTTTTACTGGATAAAAATATTATTAACGTTTATGATTTAACTGATACTTTTCATATTAAATTGGATTTCTTAATAAGATTATTTGATTTGAAATCTAACTTCTTTGATAAATATTTAAAAGATAGTAGTAATGATTTGAATAAGCTTTCAAATATAATTGATTTTAATTTAGTTAGAAAAAATTTGAAATTAAAAAACGATTTAGCGTAAGCGTTGAATAAGCGGTTCTTTGTCAAAGAACCTAAAGTAGGAGATGAATCTTGGCATAATGATACTATGGTTTATCTCTTATTTTTTACAATTAAATATTTCAGCTATCGCAGTGTTTTATGACATAGAAAAGAAAATATTTTCTTTTAAAATCTTATACTCTGTTGAGATAAAGCTGCCCCTCACCTCAGTCTTTCAATCATTAATTTGCTAAACTAGGTTTCAAAAGTCCATATACTCCAATGAAATTCCTGAAAAGCCGGTGAAGCTCCTCGTTTTATAGATGACATTAAGTGTCCAAAAAGCGTTTGGCATTAAGTGTTTCATCTCAGCTTTTATTTTAGTATAAATTTATATAAAATAATTTTAAGTATTAATAATTATGTAGAATAAGTTAATAAAAGTAGTTTAAGGACAAGTTATTTATGGCAGATGGCAGTAATAAATCATTAAGTTTTTCAAAGTTTCAATTATATGTGGAATCTCAAGAGGAAATTGCTAAGACTAGGGAGGTAAAATTATCAGATTTTCAAAATTTACCTAGAACTTGGAGATACGTTTATAATAATACAGTTTACGAATGTGTTAGTGAGGTAAAAGAAGAGTATTTGTTTCTTTCGATTAATTATGGAACTTCTGAACCACGGGGTGAAAAGCTGTATGACTTTAAAAAGAAGGAAAATATTGCTAATCCTAGAACTTCTTCTCAAGCTGAACTTAGAAATCAGCTTTTTGTGTATTATGATTTTGAAACTGAATTATTGTATTTAAATAATAGTTTAAAAAAGACGGTAGTCGAGGGAATTTTAAAGCAAGAGACTAACCTGATTTTTGATATAAAGGATATTTTTGTTGATATAGATGATTTTGTGAAGGAACTTAATACTGTTGATTGTTTTGAATTTACGTCAATAAAAGATATTTTTTCTTCATCAGGAGAAGAAGCTGAACGTAAAGCGTTGGAAGATTTAACTGGTACTACTGCTCCAACCAAATTTAGTGTTAAGGCTGTATATAAGGGGCAAGATAGATACCTCATCACTAAATTTATAAGGAAAATGGGTAAAAAGTTTAAATCCCATCAATTGCGGGGATTAATTATAAAGGGGAAATCTGAAGAGGGTTTTGAACGTATATATAATACCGATACTTTTATTCAAAAGGAAATTCTAAAAAATGTGACAGTTGATGAGAACAATCAATTTAATCCTCAAATAGTTCTAACAACTCTACAACAGCAAATAAATGTAGGAAAATAACAATGGAAAGAAAATCGATAAAAAAAGAATACTTAAAGGGACTTAGCATATTAATAATTACCTATGGAATCGGATGTTGGCTAAATATTAATTTAAATAATAAGTCCGATTTAATTACTTTTTTATCAATTATGATGGGATTTTTTATGACGGCATTATCTTTTTTATTTTCTTCACCGTTATATGAAATCTTACAAAATAAAGAAAGAAAAGGATATCCAAATAAATGGGTAGAAATTGTTGATAAATATTTTATTGCTGTTACTTTTTCAATGATATTCATTTTGTTATTGCTTATTAGCTGGAAAATACCTGAATTTTCAATTTATAAATTTAAAATAAAGATCCAAGAGAAAAAGATATATTTTGGCATGACATGTGCAAGTATTTACTTATTTAGTAATATTAGTTGGGTATTTTTTAAGAATTTAAAATTCCCTATTAATCAAAATTAGCATTTATAGTGTCTACATATTATTAAGAAATTAAATGATTGATCGGGTAAAGGAGTAATAAGCATAGAAAGATGCCAACATACTACACAAGCGGCGAATTTGCGGAAAAGGCGCATGTCTCAATTCGCACGATTCGTTATTATGACCAGAAAAATTTATTAAAACCAGCTGTGCGTGCCAAGGGTGGTGCACGGCGGTATACAGACCAAGATTTTGCTAAGTTGCAACAGATTCTGCTGTTGAAATATCTAGGTTTTTCACTTAGTGAGATTCGGGAGATGGCGATTGGGTCAGGGGATGCCCAAGTTTTACTCAATTCTTTGCAAATTCAAAAGCGTCTAGCTGAAGAGCGGCTTGAAGAAATGAAGAATGTGATTGCGGCGATCGATTCGACCAGTCAGGCACTGAAGTCTAACCAACAAGTTGACTGGAGTCAAATGCTAAAGCTGATCCACTTAACTTCAATGAATCAATCACTTAGCCTGCAATATAAAAATGCTACCAATATTTCAGCCCGCATTCGTTTGCACCGCGACTATTCGCTTAACAAAGAGGGCTGGTTTCCGTGGCTTTTTAGTAATTTACACCTTAAAGCTGGAATGAAAATACTAGAGTTAGGAGCGGGCAATGGCGCCTTATGGTCGCAGAATCTCGCTAAAATTCCATCTGGCGTAACGGTAGTTTTATCCGATATTTCGGAAGGAATATTGGCTGATGCCAAAAAAGCAATTGGCAAGCAACCACAGTTTCAATATGCCGTTTTTGACGCTCAGAAAATTCCTTTTGCGGACAATACTTTTGACTTAGTAATTGCCAACCACATGCTTTTTTACTGTGATGATCTTGCTAAAACACTTAAAGAAGTGCAACGGGTGCTTAAGCCTGGAGCTACTTTTACTTGCAGCACCTATTCTAAAAGACACATGCATGAGATTACCGATCTTGTGCAAAGCTATAGTGACAATATTGTTTTGTCTTCGACCAATTTATATGAACGCTTTGGCCTAGACAATGGCCGACAAATACTGCAGCCATATTTTAAGGATATCGTTTGTCACAAGTACCGAGATGCGATTGAACTTTCAGATTCGATGCCAATTATCTCTTATATATTATCTTGTCACGGTAATCAAAATTCGATTTTGCTTGATCATTATCAAGATTTTAAACAGTATGTCGATCAGCAAGTTGAAGATGGCTTTCATATTACTAAAGATGCGGGCTTTTTTAGCTGTAAAAAGTAACATCTTTTTTATTTATCTTGAAGGTGACGTAACGTAATGTTATATACTTCAGATGAATAAGATTTTGTAGTGGAGGAATTATATGAAAGTTATTGTTACTGGCGGAGCAGGTTTTATCGGCTCAAACTTCATTTTTTATATGATGAAGAAGCATCCTGATTACGAAATTATTTGTTTAGACAAGTTAACTTATGCAGGTAACTTATCAACTTTGAAGAACGTTTTAGACAAGCCAAACTTCAAGTTTGTTAAGCTTGATATCTGTGATCGCGATGGTGTTTACAAGTTATTTGAAGAAGAAAAGCCTGACGTTGTAGTTAACTTTGCTGCTGAAAGCCACGTTGACCGTTCTATCGAAAATCCAGAAATCTTCTTGGAAACCAACATCATTGGTACTTCTGTCTTAATGGACGCATGTCGCAAGTACGGCATCAAGCGTTTCCACCAAGTTTCAACTGATGAAGTTTACGGTGACTTGCCACTTGATCGTCCAGATTTATTCTTCCATGAAGATACACCACTTCACACTTCAAGCCCATACTCATCAAGTAAGGCTAGTGCAGACTTATTAGTTGGTGCATATGGCAGAACCTACAACTTGCCAGTAACTATTTCACGTTGTTCTAACAACTACGGTCCATATCAATTCCCAGAAAAATTGATTCCATTAATGATTCAACGTGCCTTAAACAATGAAAAGTTGCCTGTATATGGTGACGGTGAGAATGTCCGTGACTGGCTCTATGTTGAAGATCACTGCAAGGCAATTGATCTAATCCTTGAAAAGGGTACTCCTGGTGAAGTCTACAACATTGGTGGTCACAACGAAATGCATAATATCGACATTGTTAAGTTGATTTGTGATTACTTAGATAAGCCTTACTCATTGATCGAACATGTTACTGATCGCAAGGGTCACGATCGTCGTTACGCAATTGATCCAGAAAAGATTCGCAATGAATTGGGCTGGTTGCC
Organism: uncultured Lactobacillus sp.; assembly: GCF_947367125.1. Lineage (GTDB taxonomy): Bacteria > Bacillota > Bacilli > Lactobacillales > Lactobacillaceae > Lactobacillus. The sequence continues at coordinate 45,010 of NZ_CANBCQ010000012.1, read as the reverse complement.
AGAAACCATGTTTAAAGACGGCATTAAGAAGACCATTCAATGGTACTTGGACAACAAGGAATGGTGGGAAAACATCATTTCTGGTGATTACCAAAATTACTATGAAGAAATGTACGGCAACAGAAAGGTATTAGACAAGGATTAATCATGAAGGGAATTATTTTAGCTGGGGGCTCAGGAACACGACTTTATCCATTGACTTTGGTTACTAGTAAGCAATTATTGCCAGTTTATGATAAGCCAATGATTTATTACCCATTGTCTACTTTAATGTTGGCTGGAATTAAGGATATTCTAGTAATTTCCACACCAGCAGATACACCACGTTTCAAGGAATTGTTAGGCGATGGCTCACAATTTGGGATTAAGTTAAGCTACAAGGTTCAGCCAAGTCCAGATGGTTTGGCCCAAGCATTTACTTTAGGCAAAGACTTCATCAATGGTGAACCATGTGCCATGATTTTGGGCGACAATATTTTTTACGGCAATGGTTTTACTGAATTGCTTAAAAACGCTACGGCTGATGCGCAAAAAGGTAAGGCAACCGTCTTTGGCTATTATGTAAATGATCCAGAGCGTTTTGGCGTGGTTGATTTTGATCAAAATGGCAAGGCAATCTCAATTGAAGAAAAGCCAGCTCAACCTAAGAGTAATTATGCAGTGACTGGTCTGTATTTTTACCCAGCTGGCGTGAGCGAAAAGGCTGCGCAAGTTAAGCCAAGTGCACGTGGTGAATTGGAAATTACCAGTTTAAATGAAATGTACTTGAATGAAGACGACTTAAATGTGCAATTATTGGGCCGAGGCTATGCCTGGCTTGATACAGGAACGATGCACAGCTTGGTAGACGCAAGTAACTTTGTTAAGATGACTGAAGAACGCCAAGGCGTATCTATTTCTGCACCAGAAGAGATTGCTTATATTCATCACTGGATTGATAAAGATGAATTGCTAGCTGCAGCCAAGCACTATGGTAAGAGTCCATATGGGCAACATTTAAAGTCAGTTGCCGAAGGTAAGTTACGTTATTAAGAGTGAATAAAGAAAGAAGATAAACATGGGACAAATTAAAGTAGAAAAAAATGTCGGTGGTATTGAAGGTTTAGCTGTGATTACCCCAACTGTTCACGGTGATGATCGTGGTTACTTTATGGAAACTTTTAACCAAAGAGACATGATGGATGCTGGTTTTAGCATTAACTTTGTGCAAGATAACCAATCAAGTTCAACCAAGGGTGTATTGCGTGGTTTACACTTTCAAAAGCATTATCCACAAATTAAGTTGGTTCGTGCTGTTCGCGGTAGCGTTTTTGATGTTGCTGTTGACCTTCGTAGTGAATCAAAAACTTATGGTAAGTGGTACGGCGTTGAATTGACCGCTGAAAACAAGAAGCAATTCTTGATTCCACAAGGTTTTGCACATGGCTTTTTGGTATTAAGCGATGTAGCTGAATTTTGTTACAAGGTTAATGATTTTTGGCACCCTAATGATGAAGGCGGTATGGCTTGGAACGATCCTGAAATCGGTATTAAGTGGCCACATTTACAAGGTGAATACCCAGGTAGTCCAGATGCTTCTGGCTATACTTTAGATGATGGCACTAAGCTTAATATGGCTGAACGTGACCAAGAATGGAAGGGCTTAAAGGATACTTTCAAGTTTTAATTAGTGAGGTAAATTTATGAAAGTTTTTGTAACTGGCGTTAATGGTCAATTAGGTCATGACGTAATGAATGAACTTGCTAAACGTGGCTATGAAGGCGTTGGCAGTGATTTAGCTCCAGAATACGCAGGGGTAGCTGATAATACGGCTGTCACTAAGGCGCCATATGTTGCCTTGGATATTACTGATGCTGAAGCTGTGGATAAGGTGATTAGCGAAGTTAACCCTGACGTAATTATCCACTGTGCAGCGTGGACAGCTGTGGATATGGCTGAAGATGACGACAAGGTTGCTGCTGTACGCAAGGTTAATGTCGGGGGTACGCAAAATATTGCTAGCGTAGCTAAAAAGCTCGATGTACCGATGGTTTATCTCTCAACTGATTACGTTTTTGATGGACAAGGTACAACACCATGGAAGCCCGACTTTAAGGGTTACAAGCCAATGAACGTTTATGGTGAAACTAAGCTTGGCGGAGAAGAAGCAGTTGCCAATACTTTAGACAAGTACTTCATTGTTAGAATTGCTTGGGTCTTTGGTGTGAATGGCCATAACTTTATCAAGACAATGCTCAAAGTTGGTGCAAATCATGATGAGGTGAAGGTGGTTAATGACCAAATTGGTACGCCAACTTATACCTTTGACTTGGCGCGTTTGCTTGTCGACATGATTGAAACTGATAAGTACGGTTACTATCATGCAACTAATAGCGAATTGCCTGAAACAGACAGCGGCTTTGATGAAAATGGAACCAAGACAGGCTACATTTCATGGTATGACTTTACTAAAGAAATTTATCGCCAAGCAGGCTACGATACCAAGGTAACGCCGGTAACGACTGAAGAATATGGTTTGTCAAAAGCTGTTCGTCCATTTAATTCACGCTTAGATAAGGGCAAGCTGGTAGAAAACGGCTTTAAGCCATTGCCAACTTGGCCTGACGCTGTTAAGCGGTACTTAGAGATTTTGAAGAAGCAAGGCTTTTTTGAAGAATTGAAGTAGATGAAAGATGAGGCATTTGGGATGCCTCATTTTTTGTTACCAGCAAGGGTATGACAGTAGATGATGAAATAAAAGGATATTTTCACTTAAGACATTATCATTTATTAATCACAATATGACACTTACCAAGCTATTAATTAGTTGCAAGCATTTTAGTAACTACGTATAATGGCACTTAAGACAGATCAAGTTTAGAGGCACTAGGAGAGGGTTCTAAACAAAACCTTGATATAATGTTCACATTGAATGTTGTTATCAGGGTTTTTATTTTTTAGGAGTTAATAATTGGAACTAACGAATAGGTCTTTTAGGAATTTAGATCAACAAGTAAATATTCTTCGAGAAAAAGGAATGCTGATTGAGAATGAAGAGTATGCTAAAAATTGGTTGAAGGATTTAAAAGAATGATTAGAAAGCTACAGTTTAATTGAATTAGGGTGTGCTTATGAAGTGCATCCTATTTTTTTGCTCTAAAAAATAAGGCTATCAAGTTTTTACTGGTTAAGTCAGAGTTATAAAAATCATATTCTAAATAGACTAATCTGTTATATACTAAACAATATGGAGGAGGATATTATGAAAATTAAAAGAAGTTTTGTCCTTTTAATAGGGATGCTGTTTGCTTTTGCAATAGTTTTGACAATTAACCAACCTAAGCAAGTAAGCGCATCAGTTTTTCAAAAAACTACAGTACCTAAGAAGTTCCGAGGCACTTGGTATGGTTATGATTATCAAAAGAAGATCAAGGCTTTTAAGATTACCAGCTCGAAAATTGTGTTAGCTGGTTATGGGGATGCAGGCATGAAGACCAGAACTTATAAATATACTAAACGCTCACACAATTCACACGCTGATTATAGTTCACACCAGTTAATTAAGTGTAGTGGAAATAGAATGCTGATGAGCTATCCAATGGGTGAAAACGCAGCTGCATATGTTACCAGTAACCGTAAAAAGCTTTATGTTGGGATCGATACTTGGGTAGACACATATTACAAGAGTAAAGCTGCAGCTAAAAAGAATCATCGTGCTGATAGTAAAAGAAGTAGAGCAGTCAAGCTTTTTAAATTAGTTTGGCAACAGTAGTATTAAAAGATTCAATTTGGAGGAGAATCAATGAAGAAGAAAATTTTATTAATGATGGCTGCATTATTGTGTTTGACTACTGTTTTGGTAGTTTCAAGCAATACTGCAAATGCGGAGAGTATTGCTCTTAAAGGTAATTATTTATACGATCGGCAAGGCAAAGCACATAAGATTCCGATCACTAAAAAAGGCAATCATACCAAAGCGGCTCAACGAGTAGCCAAGTTGATTGCTAGATGTGTTGGCAAGAAGGCTGGCGATACGGATTTGGCGCGAGTAGATACAGCGGCATACTATGTTTCATTATTTGCTGCTCGTGATGCCTATTCAATGAAGGCGCCATATTATAACAAGGCTTATGGCGTATTCATTGGCGGTTCATGTTCATGTGCTGGGACAGCCGATGCGATGCAAATGGTTTTGAAACAAATGGGCTTTAAGGCTAGACATGTTAACAAAAATAAATATACACACCAATGGTGTACTTTGAAGATGGATGGCAAAAAGGGTTACGCCGATGGTCAAGCTGGTTTTGCCAACTATGGCAGCTACTTTTCTAAGAAAAATAAGTATGTCATGATTCCATCAACTAGCGTGGCATTCAAGAAAATTAATGGTGAGCTAGAATAATTAAGCTGTATTTTTGAATAGGATAGTTGAGGACTTTGTTCTTTTGAACGAAGTCCTTTTTTTATAGTCAAACTTTTATTTTAAAGGACAAAGTCCTCTATTTTTGTAGCATTTAAGTTAGCTAATGCAATATAAAAAATATCTTTTACAAATTGGAACGTTCCAAGTATAATCATAAGTTAAAAGTAAGCGGTTTCAAAAAATAGAACTGAATTATGAATAAAGTAGTTAAGGAAGTAACTTATCGCTTTACAGTAATTACTAATTCATTGATTAAAGCGATGATGGACGTTTGAAGATCGTCCTACAACGGCAATTTTGCATCGAAATTTTAAGAAAGATTTTGATCTTGAATTGTCAAAAAAGGTTAGGGGAGACCAAATTAATAAAGATTATAAAAGGATATTACCTGTTTCATTTGTTAAGGCGGAAAAGCCATTCGAGTAATGTGTTGGAGGAAAAATCATGAAGTTATGGAAAAAAGTATTAATGTGTAGCACCGTTGTATTAGCAGGATTAACCTTAGGAGCTTGCGGCAATAAAAAATCTAATAACTCAGCAACTGATAGTAAAAAGCCCATTACTTTGTGGGTGGCAACAGATTATGTTCCTTGGTATAAGACGTCAGTTAAGCAATTTGAAAAAAAGTATCCGCAGTATAAGGTAAAGGTTACCCAAAGTCCTAATGGTACTTCGAATGCTAAAACAGATGTTGGTAAAGATCCAACTAAAGCCGCTGATGTGTTTGCTGTACCCAACGATCAATTAGGGCAAATGGCAGATGCGGGTTATATCAATCCGCTTTCTCCTAAGGATGTAGCTAAGATTAAAAAGAATGATACAGCGGTAGCCTATAAAGCATCTGCATGGAAAGGAAAGTTATATGGCTATCCATACACTGCTGATGTGCAATTTTTGTACTATAACAAGTCAAAGTTATCAGCAGCTGATGTTAAAGATTGGGATACTTTAACTAAGAAGGGAGTAGTCGCAACTGACTTTTCAAACGCTTATAATATTTGGCCGGTAATGTTTTCAGCAGGTACCAAGTTATTTGGCAGTAGTGGTGAAGATTTGAAGGGATCTACCATGGACAGTCAAAACGGTGTAAATGGATTGAAGTGGGTTGCTGCACAGAAGAATAATAAGGGTGTAATGCAAACTTCAAATGCTTTGAACCAACTGAAGCTGAATCATGCTCAAGCTATTTTAGATGGACCGTGGGATGCCCAAAATATTAGAAAAATTCTGGGTAAAAACTTTGCAGTAGCCCCATATCCAACTATTACGATTAATGGGCAAAAGAAACAAATGCAAGCATTCTTAGGGATCGGATGTTTTGGCGTGAACTCACATACTAAGAATCCTAAAGCAGCAAATGCATTGGCTGAATTCTTAACTAGTAAGGAACAACAATTAGTTGTTCATAGTAAAACTGGTGAAACACCAGTTAATAAGTCTGCTCAAGCTACTGCCGCAGTGAAGAATGATAAAGTAGCTGATGCTGTTATGACAATGTCTAAGCCAGGGTATTCAGTGATTATGCCGAAGATGCCACAAATTACGACATTTTGGAATGAATCTGCTCCGTTGCTTAGTGGGGTTTATGATCATAAGATTACTCCGTCACAATACAAAGCTAAACTGGCAAAATTACAAAAAGATATTTCTAAGAAATAAAAAGATAGAAAATGCTGATGATCGTCACTTGTTTTTCAATAAGCAGTGATATCATCAGTATTTTTTCGTCCATAAAAATAACAACTATATTATTTTTTGATTAAATGCATATTTTGGGGCAGATTAGCTGATAACCAAGGACTCTTAAAAAGATAATTTAAAAATTATGTTATAAAATTAAAAATATATTGCAAGCAAATTATAATCATGATATTATTTTTCATAACTTGAAAGTGGGATAGATTTAACCACAAGTTTTATCCACAAGGAGGAAAATATATGAATCAGAAAAACTTTGATGTTCGAGATTATTCGTACGTATTTTGTACTAAGAAAAGACTTGAATTAGTTCAAGCACGTAAACATAGTAACGGCTTAGTTGGTTTAAGAAAAAAGTGGGCAACTGCTGCTATTTTGACATTAGCCTCTGGTTCAGTATTTATTTTTTCACCTAATGGTCAAGTTCAAGCTGCAGAAAATAGTAATGCTGCAAAACAAGTGTCAAGCAGTGAAAAACAGACCAACATTGCAGATTTTCAGGCGAAACAACAAAGTGACTTAGCTAAGTCGGCTGGTACAGCTGAGGATGATACGCTTGAGTCAAAGCAACAAGAAAATACCACAGTTTCTACACAAACAAGTGAAAATGGTCAGGTTGAAAAGGCTAACGTTCAAACTCAAACTACTTCAGTAAATTCAGCCCAAGATAATAGTACTCAAGCTGATGCTCAACCTGCTACCAATTCTCAAAATCAAGTAACACCACCAGCTAACAATCAAGATCATGTAAAAGGTAATGTTCAAAGTGCCTGGGATCAAGGATACAAGGGTGAGCACACAGTAGTTGCCGTAATTGATAGTGGTGTTGATACTAGCCATAAAGATTTTCAAACTATGCCTAAAGATCCTAAGTTAACAGCTGATCAAATGAAGGAATTGATTGCTAAGTTAGGATATGGTCGTTATGTGAATGAAAAGTTTCCGTTTGTGCATAACTATGTTGATAACAGTGAAGATGATATAAAGCCCGAAGCTGATGAACCTCATGGTCAACACGTTTCAGGGATTATTGCAGCTGATGGTCAACCAGATGGTGACAAAGAATACGTAGTTGGGGTAGCACCGGAGGCTCAATTATTACAGTTACGGGTCTTCAGTGCTGATGGAACATCACTTGATTTAGCTAAACAAATTGTTGATGCTGTTAATCTAGGTGCTGATGTAATTCAAATGTCTCTTGGTGGTGGTGTAGCCGCTGCCGATTTGGGAGTGGCTGATCAAAAAGCAGTTCAATATGCAGTTGATCACGGTGTAATTGTTTCGATTTCAGCATCAAATAATGGGAATGCAGCCTCTGTTGATAATACTAGTCATATTACTGATTCAGATTATCAATCAGGAGGAAATGCTGGTAATTATGAACCGTTTAGTTCAAGTACTGTTGCTGATCCGGGTGCATCACGCAACGCAATTACTGTAGCTGCTGAAACTTCTGACACAGGTAAAGATAGTGACATGGCTTCTTTCAGTTCATGGGGACCATTGCCTGATTTTACATTAAAGCCAGATGTTTCAGCTCCAGGATCTGATGTAACTTCTTTAGCAAATGATAATCAATATACTAAGATGAGCGGGACTTCGATGGCTGGTCCATTTGCTGCAGGAGCAGCGGCTTTAGTTAAAGAACGACTAGCTAAAACTAATCCTGAACTAAAAGGTGCAGAGTTAGTTAAGGCAGTTAAAGCATTGTTAATGAATACGGCTAATCCACAAACTCAGAATGGTTATACTACACCAGTTTCACCTAGAAGACAGGGTGCAGGTCAAATTAACGTGGGAGATGCAACAGCTTCACCGGTATATATTACTACTGATGATGGCACTGGGGCACTCAGTTTACGTAAGGTCGGAGACAATACTGAATTTACCTTGACTTTGCATAACTTGTCAGATAAGTCTCAAACTTATACTTTTGATGATATGGGTGGAGGCTTTACTGAAAAAAGAGAAAAGGACAGCGGAATCTTTTACGATGTTCAACTCGCAGGAGCAAATGTTTATGGTGCAGATACTGTTACCGTAGCACCAAAGTCAGATGCACAAGTTAAATATACTTTAAAATTATCTAATTTGAAGCCTAATCAGTTAGTTGAAGGGTTCTTAAACTTTACAAATACTGAAACTAAGAAAACATTGGTAGTGCCATACTTAAGTTATTATGGTGATATAACCAATGAGAATGTCTTTGATAATAATGCTAATGAAGATAATGATATCCAAGGCAATCGTTGGACTAATGAGGATAACTATCCACGCGGAATTGCTGATCAAGACTCACTTAAAAAGTTAATTAATGTGGATGGTCAATATAATTGGCAAGAGGTAGCTAAGTTATATGAAAGTGGTAAGGTTGCCTTTTCACCCAATAACGATAATAAGAGCGATTTAGTTCGACCTTATGCATACCTTAAACAAAATGTTGAAGATCTTAAGGTGGAAATCTTAGATGCCAAAGGTAATGTAGTAAGAGTTTTGGGTGATTCTCATGGGATTCAAAAGTCATATCATGCCGATGGCGAAGGTACCGTTGATATGGGATACTCAGCTTCAGATGCATCTGTTTTTGACTGGGATGGTAAACTTTACGATGCTCAAACAGGTAAGATGGTTGTCGCTCCAGATGGAAATTATACTTATCGGTTTGTGGCAACCTTGTATAATGATGGTCCTCATCAAGTTCAAACACATGATACTCAAGTTGTAATTGATACTGTTGCGCCAACTTTAAGTAATGTAAAATTTGATCAGGCAAATACTACTTTGAGTGGTGATTATAAAGATACGGGTGCAGGTTTTACTAGTTATTCATACGGTACGGTAACCATTAATGATAAAGTATTTGGTTTTAAATTAGATGATCAAGAACAATCAGTTTTTTCAGATCACGATAAAACCTCAGGCCATTTTGAATTTAAGCTGACACCTGAAGAGCTTAATGCATTTTCAGGTGCGGGTAATAAAATAACTGTTGCAATTAGTGATGTGGCTGATAATACTGCTACCTTTACTTTAGATGTAGCTGGTCAAGCAGGCAAACCAGAGGTTTCCGTTTGGAATGCTACTAACGGTTTAGCTTTTAATCAAAAAATGGAGGATTATTATGCTAAAACCAATACTTATACTCTACGTGGTGGTGCAACAAAGGATTTCTATCTTAATGGAAAGTTAGTTCAAGTGGCCAATGGTCAATATGCGGTACCCGTTGCTGCAGATGAAAAAACACCATTGGTATTCTCAAGTGATCAAGCTGGCCATGATGTATTACTAACCTTTACTCCAGCTACGCTTAAGGCAAAGTTTGCATGGCAACATGTCGATGGAGAAAAGAAGAGTTTCGGTCCAGAAATCTATTCAGTATTTGGTTCCAATGATCAGGATATTGTTGTTCAAGCAGCAGTGACTAAAGGTGATAATGTTCAAGCATTTGCCCAAGATTATTTCACTAAAGAAATTTATACTGCTACTGTCAAAGATGGCGTAGCAACATTCCATATCCATACAAGTATTAATAAGGAAAAAGATGGCAAATTTGCTCGAGCTTTACTAAAAGGCTGGACGGAGATTGTTGGACCTACCTTTAATGATAAACAAAAGACAGCAACTACTGATATTAATGATGAAGGCTATATTGGAGTTTACTATGACCCTACTCATGCTGATCAACAACCTTATACTGATCGGGATAAATTAGGAGTTGAAATGACCGATGAAGTAGCTGATACGGCTGCATTTGGTCCTACTCCATATCCAGGTCATGAGCCAGAAGATAAGTCTAATAAAGACATTCATTTTGACTATTTGACAGATGGTGGCGTATCTAATCTTGGGTTAGAAGCAGTCGAAAATGGCTATTATGATCCTGCTACTAATGAATTTACTTTGACAGGTCATGTTGATTCTAACGTTGTTAGCTTAACAGCAATGGTAGCTAGTGGGTTTGAAAATGATCCTAATAATCAGATTGATATTCACAATAATGGTAAATTTACAATTGTCTTTAAGATGCCTCACACAGGTCATAGATATGTGCAATACATCTATAAGACTACTGATGGTGCCGAAAAACGTGGATCAGTTGGTTTGATTTTAGATATAGTTAAACCTACATTATTAGTTGATCAACTTGGCAATCAAGATGAAGCAGAATTTACAACTAATAAGCCAACTTTTAAGATTTCTGGTGAAGCTAACGACAATCTGGATGGCTATAAATTCTATCTGGATGGTGATAACTTATTCAGTCAATTTAACGGTTCTGGCTACGATTATGTTGCAGGATTATATGCTAGTTCTGACTCAACTAACGATTATGGCTCACACAAGTTTGAAAAAGAAGAAGTACTTGATGATAATCATGGTCAGCCAACAACACATGTCTTTACAATTGCAGTAGTTGATCAATTGGGTAACAAGTTAGAAAAGAAAGTAATTGTCCATTATGATCCTAACTTTGTTGAAACTCCTGTTGTTGATCCTAATCAAAATAGTGGCAATGCTGATAATAATGAGAATAAGCAAGCTCCTGTGACAGGACCTACATCAGCTGCCGAAAATTCATTTGAGCAGGGAAATCCAACTCAATCTGATGTTAAGAATGATGTTACTCCATCACTTGCTGATGCTGCTAAAGAAAAGACCTTCGTTTTAACTCATGCTGCACTAGTTTATGATCAAGATGGACAGGTTCTTGCAACTAATAATAAAGTTCAACGTCTTGAGAAGGGAGCAACTATTTCTGCCTGGAATAATGGTCAAGTAGTGAAAATCAAGGAACAGCAATTCCTTCAAGTAGGAACTAATGCATATGTTAAATTAGCTAATACCTTTATGAAGAAATTAGTTGTAAGAAATGCTTATGTTTACAATGCAAGTGGTAGAGCATTATCAGTTGATGGCAAGGTCAGATTGATTAAGAAGGATCATTATGTTTATGTATGGAATAATGGCGAACTCTTTGAGATCCATGGTAGAAAGTATTACCGAATTGGTGAAAATGCCTACATTAAATTAGCAAATCTTCAAGCCACTAAGTATGTTTTATTGAAGAAAAATGCCTATGTCTATGATCATAATGGCAAAGTTGTCAAAAACCATACTAAGCGTGCCCTGTTAAAGAAAGGAACTAAGCACGGCGTATGGAATAATGGCAAAACTGTTTTGATCCATGGTAAGCGTTTCTATCAATTAGGACAAAATAGCTATGTTAAAGCTGTAAATGCTAAACTACTGTAAAAAATAAATACACGAAAATAATCGGACAATCTAATGACTGCCCGATTATTTTTGTGCTTTTCTAAGCTAAACTAATCTCACGACTAATTTGTTTAATCGTCTTTTCTTTCAAATCCGCGGATAAAGTAAATTTGGTAAAGGTATTGCAACACTCTGGCTGAATATATAGCGTACGTTTTGCTACATCATAGCCAATCCAATAGCCGGTGTAATCAGATTTACCGCTATTAGCACCTAGTTTTTCAATACCTTTTGGAATCATGACCGTCTTGAAAACGTCATATAATTGCATAATTCCTTCTTCACGCTTGAAGCTGTCAACGTAGTTTGACAAAAAGGTTGCCCGAATAAAACGAGCAGGTGGTGTGTAATCACCAGGGAGTCCCAGTAATCCAGAACCACTTTCGATTTGTTTAATGACTAATTGGTCATTTAGCTTATTTTCACCAACATTATGCGGCCGTATTTGCACGTAGTTGCGTAAGTTATTTAAGTGCCAAGAATATTCAGGACTATTGGTCATTACCCCGATGCTGTCGTAGATTTTAAAGGCACCATTGTTAACCGGCTCGAGGACGACGCCTTTACCGCTTGGATCAAAGAAAGTGAAGTGCATTGGTACTGGACTAGGGATACCAGTTTCGGCATCTTCCCAAGGTTGATACTTAGTTTTTAATAAAGCTAGTTTAGGGACGGCTTGTTTGATTTCAGCAACATCTTTAAAATTGCTAAGAATATAGCTGACAAATTCGGCTCCTACGATCGGAGTTAGATTACGCTTTTTTAAGTTTTTTTCAGTGTCCCAGCTGCACTCTTCAAGATATTGGGCATCCCCAACTAATCCTTCACTATTAATCCCGTCATTATAAAAGAGCGAATTATTAACGTTAATTCCTACAAAAGCATATTTGCTCGTCCATTTATGATAACAACTTGGCATTTCTGTATTTTTAGGAAAAGCAGTGATTTGAGTTTTCACACTCTTTTTGAAAGGACTGAAAGTAAAGTCATCGGTTCGGCCCCAGAATAAATCGCCATTATTTGCCTTCATTGCAATTGATGTACACGGCATATTAAAACCTCCCTTGTTCAGATTAATCAGTTATATTGTAGTGCGACTGATGAGGAATGCTAAGTGATATAGCTTGCACTTTATGAAGGCTCAATTACCAAATGAATGAAAGATAAGAATGCTTTAACGCCTCATCTTTTTGTTTCATGATTCCTGTCAAAGCTAGTAAAATAGATACGAAATGAGGAAAGTAATGGATATAGAAGTATCAATAATTGTACCTGTGTACAATGTGGAAAAATATTTACCTAATTTATTTGATTCGCTTAAAAAGCAAACTTTTAAGAATGTGGTAGTAAAAATTTACCACATTGTTCAAGGCGTGTTAGCAGCGATCTTAACAGTAGTAATCCCACGTTTAGCCTGGCTATGGGGCAAAAAAAGATGCTTAGAATATAACAGTCTTTTAAAGCAATTATTTAATGGCCTGCTGTTACTGGCTTTGCCGATAGTGACTGGTATTACAATGCTAAGTCGAGCAATAATTTTACTAATTGCTGGTCAAAAGTATTTATCTGCACTTGGTTCTTTGCGGATAATTTCTTGGGCAATCTTATTTTCTATTATGGCATGGCTATTTTCAGATTGTGTTTTGATAGTTGCTAAACGTGAAACATTAATTTTACGGAATACAGTTATGGTCGCATTGCTTAATGTAGGCCTAAATTTAGTTTTGATCCCGCTACTATCAGATCAAGGGGCGGCAATAGGCACAGTGATTGCAGAACTTAGTGCTATGCTATTAAATTATTGGACCTGCCGCGATATAGTTAATTTGATAATTTTGAACAAGGACACTTGTAAAAATATTTTTGAAGCTCTTGTAGGTTGTATGGGGATCGTAATAGTTTGTGGCTTATGTGAACGGGTTTCGAATATCTTTATCCAAATTGTTTTGGCTGTAAGCATTTCAGGTCTGGTTTATGTTTCAATTTTGCTGTTGCTAAGAAATCAATTCCTGTTCAAATTAGTTAAGCAACTTAAGAAAAAGTAATTCAGATACATTATTCCTTAATAAAAGATCTATACTTAAATTAAGAAATAAAGCTATTAAAATAAGGAATTATTTATGCAGAATTGGTTACAAAAATTAGAATATAAAATTAAACAATACATGATCTGGTGTTATGCGTTATCTGTCTTTGTCCAAGTAATTATGATGACAGAGTATGTAAAATTGCATCCCCAATATGCTGCTATTTTAAATGGGCTAAATCGAATTTTGTTTATAGCAATGATGGTCGGTGTATTAGTTAGTGCATTAGACAGCAGACGAAATTTAAGCATTTTAGTACTTACTGTAGCACTATTAATTATGGAAAAAGTAGTAGCAGGAAATATGAATTTTAAATCTACTTTGCTTTTAATGTATTTATTACCAATTATTGGTTTTCCGCGTATGCTTTATCTTGATTTTTGGTCGAGACTTGTTGGCTACGGTGTAGTGGTTGTCGTGTTACGTTTATTAGCTACCCATAATGTCTATAATCCGGTCGTCTTTGGTTGGAAATTAGGGCTAGGTTTTAATAACCCTAATACGTTGGGAGCAATGACGATGATTTTGTTTATGGAATTGGTAACATTGCACAAATACTTCTCTAGATATATTTTCTGGGGCGGATTATTGGCTTGGGTGCCATTTTTATTTATGTCACGCTCTCGAACCGCTATTTGGGGTTCAATGATCTTTTTGATTTTTATTTTATTATTTAAATATTTGAATCTTAGGCGTTACCGGGTAACTGATTATTTTGTTGTTTTAATGCCATTAATCGCAGCAATTATCTCGGCAATTTTTGCAATTTGGTATAAACTTAATGCTCAGCATGCTTGGGTAAAGGCTTTTGACTTATTTACATCTAATCGTTTGCAGCTAGGATCATATTTCTTCCATAAATATGGGATAGGGCTATTTGGTCATACAATCAATACTTCCAAATATGTTTTGGATACAGGATATTTAAATCTGTTAATTACTCAAGGAATAATTATTACGGTCCTCTTTTTAGTCTATTACGGGTTGACATTGGCTAACTTAATTCGAGTTAATTGGTGGCCAATTGTACCTGCAATGTTAGCAATGCTATTTGTAGGATTATCAGAAGGTTATTTTGCTAATGTTAATATGAATCCCTTTTTGCTAACATTCGGTTTAGTTTTAACGCAATTTGATAAATTGAAGTTTATTCAAGAAAGTAATATTGATGAAGAATAGATTAACTATTAAATTAGTGCGTGCGTTTCTGTTAACTATAATGCTTATTTTGGTAATTTGTGGGATTAAATTTAAACGGCAACTTGATGTTAATTTGTATATCAAAGCAGCTCATTTTTCTTATCCTGGTGTAACTAAAATACAGTCAACTTTTACACAGGATGAGCCATATCGGCATAATAAACCAGAGGGAATTGTCATTCATGAGACAACAACTACTACGCCAGCACGAAAAGAAGCTGAAACTTTTTTAAAAAACTGGCGCAAACGTGAAGCTTATGTGCATGCTTTTGTAGATCAAGATGCAGTGGTACAAATCCATACTCCAACTCGAGCTGTCTGGGGTGCGGGACGGCCGGCCAATAGGCGGTATATTCAAGTAGAATTGTGTGAAGGGCGCAACTTTAATGAATTTGCACGGAGTGTAAATAATGACGCAATTTATGTAGCATATTTGTTACATAAATATCAATTGAAGCCCAGCTGGGCACAACCAACACAAAAGAATTGGACATTAAATAAAAAGAAATCTGCTAAACAAGATGTGATGGATGGTAAAAGCGGCGGTTTAGGTACAATTTGGTCACATCACCAAGTAACCCATTATTTGGGCAATACCACGCATACCGATCCTGATGGCTATTTTGCTAAGTATGGTTATAGCATGCAACAATTTTATCAGCTGATTTGTTGGCACTATGATAATCAGCGGTAAAATATTTAGTTTCAAATTACTTAACATTGTCCTGCAAAAATAATGCAATTAGTCCCTAAATATGTGAGAATGTAATTGCTTACAGCATTTTGCGATGATAATAAAGGAGTTTTTCCATGACTGAAGATGCAAAACTAAAGCAAGTAATGAATAAAATTAACGATGCAATTAGTTGGATTAAGCAGCTAAACTGTATTGTGCCTAATTCTATAAATACTGAATTAGATCCTGATGACGGCAGTGTCTTGCTTTACTTACAAACGCCAAATAACTTAATTGTGCCTAGTTTACTTTTGAACGTGCAAACTTATGACTACTTGCTTGAGCAAGATGATACTTCTAACGGCGAGGGGATTATTGTTAGTTGGGCTGGCAGTTTTATGGATGCCACGGCGCCAAAAGAGAGGACCGGGCTTGATCCGGAGCAATTGCGCCAAGATATGGATTATTTGTACAATGCCTGGTATAAATTGACTAAGCAAAGTGAAGCGATTAATGATTATTATCAAGATACAGCTGATTTTTCTGCTGAAAAGATCAAGGCAGAATTGCAACAGATTTTAACTACAAGCGGCGTGTTTGCCGCTGATGTATTAGCCGAAACTGAAACGCAGCTAGCAGGGATGCCGTTTGCCTATTTATGGGGAATTTATCAAGAAGTGCAGCGTTCAACCGATGATAGCAAAACTGCAGGACAACTGCTTTATCACTTAACAGTCGAGGTCCCTCATGATTCATGCTTGTTCAAGCCAGATCCTGATTTTTCTTTATTAGCAAATTTAGCTGATCAAGCTGCAGCAACTGGCGCTGATTCTAACTTGATGGGTGAGCCAATTGAGCGAGCAGAAGCGGAAAAATTAGCAAAAAAATTACGTCAAGCAGGTGATTTATTGGTCAAAAATAATTTGATTCCTGCTGGCGCTTTGGGCGTGGAATATGATGAGACGCAACATGACGTGATTGTCTACTTGCAGTCACCTAATGATGTGATGATTTTCCGTAATGATATTCTAGGTACTAAAACTGCGGCAATGATTGAGCAGGAAAATACAGAGCAATGCGCAACTCATCTGGCTATTTCCTTTATTTTGAATTTTGCGCGTGACTTGCAAGATACGGCCGGGCAAATTAGCGAACAAGATTGGGACGGCTATTGCGCTGATTTGGACTACTTGTACCGGATAATTTTGGGCTTTTCTGCCAGCATCCCTGATGTCGATAACTATTTAAGCAGCACCAATGACCGGAAGCTTACAGATTTACGGCAAAAATTGAGCAGTTATATTCAGGCAAGTGATAGTGAGGACAAGACTGACTTAATCGGGATTATCAATCAACTAGGCTATGGCTATCTCTACACTTTAATGGCATATATCGATTCAATTGGCGATGACCAAAATGCTAATGCGATTACCGATTTCTTGGGTCACGCTCTCGTTTATTTACCAACGCAGGATATTGCTAGTGGCTTTAATCCTGACAAGAATTTCTCTGTTTTAGCTGAAAATAATCCGCATGATACCTGGCAAAATGGCTCAATTGTGCTTGATAACGGTCAAGGTGATACATCAGGTATTGTGGCTGACTTATATGCTAAGCTCCAAGCAGCAGTAGAAAAGCTGGAGCAGCGCTGCGATTTTGTACCTGGTTCAATTAATGTTCAATACTCAGCCAAGCAAGGTTTAGCAGGAATTTTGTTCCAGACGCCTAGTCGCATCATCAGTCCTTCTTTTGCTTGGAATGCGCAAAGTGCAGCCCAATTAAGTGATCTAGAGCCCGAACAAATGGAGACCCAATTAGGGTTAGACTATGTTTTTGGTGCTTTTGGTGAAGCACTTGACAATTTAGCTGCTGGAGTTCGGAACAATCAGGATAAACTTGATCAAGCCGATATGGAGCAGATCGACACTGACTTGGCCTACAATTTTGAACGAATCACTAAGCTATCGCAAACTTATGCTGACTTGAATCCGGCGCTAAAAGAAATGATGGGCCAAGATTATGATGAAAGAAAACTGCGTGACTATTTAACTACTGCGATGCAAGTAGATGATAATGACGCAGCTTACCAAGCTGATGGACTACTAATTCGGGCAACTTATGCGCAAGTCTTTGCCTTATATCGGTTAATGCATGATAGCAAATTGCTGGAGCCTAAGGCTACAACTTTAGTTGATTTATTGCAGTATCAACCAGAACATCCAATGAAGTTTGAAGTAGTTAAAGATGTTGATTTGTTTGAAAATGATCATGCTGATGAATAATTTTTAGGTGGGAGTGAAGTTAATGATTATTAGACGAGCAAAAAAGACGGATTTTCCTTTTGTCTATCCGATCTTAAAGCAAATTTTTGATGAAATGCAGATGAAGTCAATCGAGTCATTGCCAGAAGATCAATTTTATAGTTTGATGAAACTAGGCTTCATTTCAGAAGATTACCGCTATTCATATCGCCGCATCTGGGTGGCCGAAGATCATGGTCAAGTGGTCGGAATTTTGGATATGTACCCGTATAAGGACCAAAAGATTATTGATATTGTTCTGCGGCGTAATTATGCTAATGTTGGGTTGCCAATTTCAACAGTGATTTTTGATGATCAGGAAGCTTGGCCACATGAGTGGTATATTGATGCGCTAGCCGTTCATCCTGATCATTGGGGTGAACATATTGCCAGCAAGCTGATGGACGAAGCAGAGCGGGTGGCACTGAAGCATGGCTATCATATTATTAGTTTGAATGTTGATCAAGAAAATCCGCGCGCCCAGACCTTGTATGAGCATAAGGGATACAAGGTGCAGAAATCGATGACAATTGGCGATCGGACTTATGATCATATGATTAAAGAAATTTAGTAAGATAAGCATCCTTAACTTTTTTAGGTTGAGGGATGCTTATTTAATTTAGGTAAAAATTTTCTATGCTTATACAAAAACACGAACGATTTTAGTGCAATTTATTATATAAATGACTGAATTATCCACTTTTGTTACTAAATAACTTCATTTTATAACTAAATCATGCTAAAATCTGATCGTTAGCAAAAATATAATTTAAAGGGTAGACAAATAATGAACAACGATATTGAAAAAGTTTTGTTTGATCAGGAACAATTGAATAAGCGGATGGATGAGATGGCTGCTGAATTAAATCAAAAATATCAGGGCAAGCAACCGATTGTTATTCCTGTATTAAATGGCGCAATGATTTTTGCCAGTGATATGATTAAACGGCTTAATTTCAAATTGAATATTGATCCAATCAAGGCGTCAAGCTATGCTGGGGCAGAATCTACCGGCAAAGTTAAGATTACGCAAGATATTAAGTCAGATGTTAAAGGGCGTCCGGTAATCTTTATGGAAGATATTATTGATACTGGTCGTACGTTGCAGGCTTTAAGTGAAGTAATGAAGGATCGTGGTGCTGCTAGTGTTGAAGTAGTAGCAATGCTCGATAAGCCAGCAACTAGACTGGTTAATTTCCATGCAGATTATTATGGTTTTCAAGTGCCAGACGCTTTTTTGGTTGGCTATGGACTTGATTACAACGGCTTATACCGTAACTTGCCATATGTTGGCGTTTTAAAACATAAAATTTATGCTTAAATGAAAAGGCTACTAATTCAATTTTAGTAGCCTTTTGCTTCATAGATGATGTTGAACAATGCATTCAATATCGGTATAAACATTGATGAGATTGTCTTGGTAGTCATGAGAGACCCAATCTAAAATACGGATGAAAATTAAGCCAGAGATGCTCTGGATATGTTTGTTAGAAAGCTCGCTATTGAACAGTAATTTTTGGATTGCAACAAAAAGGGCATGATTTAGTTGTGTACGAATGCGACTACTCGCAAAATGATGGATGTTGCGATAATAGATCGCATCGGCTTCAATTTGGAGTAACAAACGATGAATTGTTTTGCGCAAGTTGCTTGATTGAAGGCGGGTAAAATAGTAATCTATTTCAAATTGCAAAATTTGGCAAAACAAGTCATCAAAATTCTTAAAGTTACGGTAAAAAGTACCACGGCTAATCTTGGCAGCTAAACAAAAATCTCGGATTGAATACTTATCAATTGTCCTTTGTGAAAATTCCCTTTTTAATACATTTTCAAAAAACTGGATGTACATTATGTTTTCCTCCTAATGCTAGTCTAGTTTTTGTGTTCATCCAACACGTTGATATAGAATATATCAGTTAATATTTAGCTTGGCAATACTATTTTTAAATAAAAATAACTTAATAGTTGGTGTAAGCTGAAGCAATATCATAATTTCGCTTAAAAATTATTTGAGAAAAATTTCGTTAGTAAAAATAAACTTGCTTGTTTTGCTAAATAACTAGAAAAAATAAAGGAAAAAGCTGATATAATAGCATTTTAAAAGATAACGTGATAGTAGAGTAAATCAGCCAATTATTAATATTAACTAATGATGGCGAATAAATTAGATAACTCAATTGAAAAGATACACGTTTTTGCTTATTTAAGCAGGATTTTGACGAAAAAAAGACAAAATAAAAAGAGTTCAAACGGCTGACTGTACCATTTAAACTCTTGGATTAGGAAACTTTATTAAGTTCTAACTACAGCGTCAATTTTAACGGTTAAATTTTCTGTAGTTTTGGATGTAACGCTTAGCAACGCCCATCATGTGAACACTAACTTTACTTTCGTCACCCTTTAAACCGCTAAAGCTAACACCAAAGTATTTAGTCTTAGCATCGTAACTCTTGGTACGGCAACCAAGTAAGTCACCAGCGTGTTCCCATTCAATATATCTTGATGAATCATTCATTTGACTATCAGCACCTGAGAAACCACCGAAAAGCATTTGCTTAACGTTGAAGTAAATTTGGTTCTTCAATACTGACATTGGACGTAAGTTAGTGTGATAAGTTGAAGAAATAGGTAAACCAGCTTCATCTTCATAAACTTGTCCTACTCTTGAGTTAAGTCCTGAAGCTTTAGCTGCGCGTTCAATTCCAGCAACATAGTGGTCGGCATCCCAGCAAGATCTGTTGTGACTGTAGTATTCTTTAGCTACGCGATTTGCAAAAGTTAAAGCACCTTTTTTATAAGTCCAGCCTTGCTTGCCAAGTTGATGACGAGCAGAATTAATTAAACTTAAAGTATATTCGCTCAATTCTCTTTGTTGGCCAGCGGTCAATTTGGTCACGTTAACAAGAGTATTGTCTGAGCCAGCACCACTGTCGGTGTTTTCTTTCATGCCTTTTTTAGAAGCATTGATTAATGCCTTACTTGCTTTACCAGTTTGGTTCCACTTAATAATGGCACTCTTGGTATAGCCTGAAGGCAAATTGATTGAAGCAGCTTGTACAGTGGTTTCAGCGTTATTGTTATTGTTTAGGATAGCAATGCTTCCACCTACTAAAGCGGCTGCGATACTAATGGTTGATAAAAGTCTAACATTCTTTGTCATTTTTCCTAATCCCCTATATTACGAAAAGAATTCCCAATGTATAAACCATTTTTTCTTCAAGGAGTAGTCAATTCCTTGAAGCTCGTTATAAGTCTCTTCATTGATTGATACTAGCATTATTGACGGTAAAGTCTATACATGAAAAGTTTTAATAACGGATTGTATAAAATAAAAAATATGTATGTTATTTTTTAAAGCGTTAATGGATAAAGGTTTGAGACACAGACTTTCCAAAACTATACGATTAATAAATAATTTAAAATTTTTTTGCCAAAGGGGGCAAATATGTAATAAAATATATAAAAATAGCCACAGTTATATATAAAGCTATAAAAGACTAGAATTAAGAATACAGATAAGATCAGTACTTAGCGGAGATATGCTTTATTTTTTATTTTAAATATAGAATATGAAAGCGGAATCTAAATTTAGACGTTTAGTAAAACCAGACGATACAAAATATGGTAATTTACGCCTTTTTAGCCATATCTTGTAATTAATACTATACAAATACAGATATAGGACACTCATTTACGTAGCTAATTAAATGTTCAAATTATGGCATTTATTCTGGAATTGCTTGCTACCTTTTTTGAAGATGGCATGATATTCTTTTCTTAAAGTAAAAAATACATTGGGTAAGAAAACGAGATGCTGTTTGTAATTGATCTATTAAGATAAAGGGGGTTAACATGAAAAAACTATTATTATTGTCAACCGGAGGTACGATTGCTTCTGTTGCTTCTGATGCCGGACTAGTGCCTAAGGAAACCGGTGAAGAATTAATCAAGATGTTGGGAAAATTACCATATAATATTCAAGTACGGGATATTCTTCAGTTGGACTCTTCCAATATTCAACCAGAAGAATGGGTGTTTATTGCGAAAACTATTTATAAGTATCGCAATGATTATGATGGCATTGTTGTTTCTCACGGAACTGATACGATGGCTTATACGGCTTCCATGTTGGCCTTTATGCTGAAAAATATTAATATTCCAGTTGTTTTAACTGGAAGTCAGGTGCCAATTAACGTTGTCTTAAGTGATGCGCATGACAATTTGCGTTTAGCTTTTGCTGCTGCCGCAACTTGTCCGCCAGATATTTATTTGGCTTTCCATAATAAGGTAATGTTGGGTTGCCGTAGTGTAAAAGTGCGGACAACTAATTTTGATGCCTTTGAAAGTGTTAATGTCCCACCAGTAGCGACCGTTTCTTCTGATGGTTTGGTGTTTAATCCAGATAATTTTCCAAAAAAGCATCATGGCCAGCCAAGTTTAAATACTAAGATTAATTCTCATGTCTCGCTGGTAAAACTGTTTCCTGGTTTTGATCCTGATTTGCTGTTTGCAATGGTTGATAGTGGCTGTCGCGGGATAGTCATTGAAGCTTACGGCTTAGGTGGAATGAACTTTATTCGGCGGAATATGGTAGCCGCAATTGGTAAGCTGATTCGGCAAGGGATTCCGGTGATCGCCAGCAGCCAGTGTTTATATGAGCGTAGCGATTTAACCAGATATGAAGTTGGGCGTGAGGCTTTGCTTGAAGGAGCAATTTCTGCCTGTGATATGACTTCTGAGAGTGCCATTACCAAATTAATGTGGGCCTTAGGTCAAGGAATGGATGTCCACCAAGTAGCAGAATTCTTTAGAACGAATGTGGCTGGAGAGGTAACTCTTAAGTAAAGGTAAAAAATATTACAATTGTATTAATTGTAACCGCAATTATCCCATAACGATGGGCTTCTTGTATAATAAGATATATAAGGAGCTGGGTTATTCATGAAGAGTAAGGTTTTGCAAAAAATATGGCTTGTAGCTGCTGCGATCGGAATTGGGGTATCCCTCTTTATCAATAATTCGCATCAGTTAATCGAATCAGATGCCAAGACAATCTCTAACGCAATTATTAAAATAAAATAAGGCTGACAGTCACGGAAGTGGCTGTTTTTTTGTATAATAAAGAAAAAGAATTGGATGTGAACAAGATGAATTTTGAAGAAGCTAGAAATAATTTACAAATGATTGAAGAGATGCTTAACCGCATGCCGTTAATTCATGGTGAAAATGATGTGTTTAAAGTTACGGCTGATGAAATGGATGATTTTTTGGCTAATGTAACACCTGATATGGACGGCAAGCAAGTTGTTGAAAAAGGAAAGAAGATTTTGCATACTTGCTTACAAGTGTTAAAGTTGCGTCAAAAAGATGAACGTTTAACGCCAGAACAAAATAGCTTATTAGCTGATATTGAAAAGTTGGGTTAAAGCTAAAATATGTTAAAATAGTTCTATAGAAATCGCTTACAAAAGAGGTGTACTTCATGGAACTTTTAATTGCTACACACGAAGGTTTAGCAACGGGCTTAATGGCAGCACATGATATGCTAGCAGGCAAGAATGATCAGATTTTAACGATTGAGTTAAATGACTCAGGGATCAGAGATTTTAAGGCTCGTTTCGCTAAAATTATGAATAAATATCAGAGTAGCCAAATTTTAGTTTTAACTGATTTGAAAAATGGTACGCCGCACTTGGTCGCTTCGGAATATGAGGACATGTATCCAGAGCGAGTGAGAGTAGTTAGCGGCGTTAATCTGCCGATGGTGCTAGAGCTTAGTCACAAGATGATTAATGCTAATTTGGATCCTAGCGCTCAAAAGGCGATCGAGGTTGGCCGTAGTCAGATTGATGTTGACCAAGTGGTTCAAGCTAAATAGAACAAAAAACGATAGCATTTGCTATCGTTTTTTGATTGGGCTAATTTTCAATTAAGCGGTCACTATTGAAAAATAGATTCTTAAATTTAGTCCAGCCTTTAACTAGTTCAACTTGGACAATTGAAAGTAAAGCTAATGCAAGCACGATCAACCATTGTCCGGCAGAAAGACTAGTCAGGTGAAATGCATTTTGCATTGCCGGAACAAAGAGAATGATTCCCATGAAAAAGGCCGAAATAATGAAGGCTATAATTAACCAAGGATTGTTGCCAGCCGATCTTTGCCAGATCGGATCAGTATTAGAATGCTGGTTAAATGAACGAATCATTTGTGCTAAAGCCAAAATACTAAAGGCCATCGTTTGCCCCACAACTTGATTGCCGGTTTCTTTACCGATGAAGTAACCAGCTAAGGTGAGCAAGGCAACGAATAGTCCTTGCGTAATTACTCGAATAACTAGCTCTTTTTCAAATAAAGTACCAGCTTTAACGGGCTTGTGTTTCATGATATTCTTGCTTGCTGGGTCGACGCCAAGAGCCAATGCTGGCAAAGTAGCAGTTGCTAGGTTGACCCATAAGATATGCACAGCTAATAATGGGGCATCCCAGTTGAAAAGAGTTGCCGTAAATAAAGTAGTAATTTCAGCAATATTACCGACTAGCAAGAATTGAATTACTTTTTGAATATTTCGGTAAACGCGGCGTCCTTCTTTTATTGCCTGAGCAATTGTCGTAAAGCTGTCATCTAACAGAATCATGTCAGCGACATCTTTAGCTACATCAGTTCCCGTAACGCCCATCGCCACGCCAATATTGGCTGCTTTTAAGGCAGGTGAGTCGTTAACTCCATCACCAGTCATGGCGGTTACTTCGCCGTCACGCTTCAAACTTTGAATAATTCGCAATTTATCAGCGGGCGAAACTCGGGCAAAAACAGTTGCTTTTTTAACAGCTTGATCTAATTCTGCATCAGACATCTGTGCTAATTCAGTGCCTGAAATTGCCCAATCACCTGGCTGAAAAATATTTAGCTTTTTGGCAATCGCTAAAGCCGTCACCTTGTGATCACCAGTAATCATGATGGTGCGAATACCGGCTTCACGACAAGTCTTAACTGAGGCAGCGACTTCCTGGCGGGGTGGATCGATCATACCGACCACGCCAATAAAGGTTAAATTATTTTCTAAATCAGCCTCTTGCTCCGGCATATTTGGTATGACTTTAGTCGCAAAGCCCAATACCCGCAAGGCATCTGCTTGCATTTGGTGGGACAAGTGTGCAATTTGCTTTTTGTCTTGGGCAGTAATTTTCCGTATGCCTTGAGCAGTCATGATGTTGGTACATAACGGCAATAATTCGTCTGTTGCGCCTTTAGTAAAGACAGTCAATTGTCTGTTAATTTTGTGTAAAGTAGTCATCCGTTTTCGATCTGAGTCAAAAGGCTGCTCAAATAAACGAGGGAATTCCCGCTTTAAATCGGCTTGTTTAAAACCAAGCTTTTGTGCAAACGGAATCAAGGCTACTTCAGTAGGATCGCCAATTTCTTTTTGATCCGTAATGCTGGCGTCGTTACACAAGGCACTAGCATAGGCTAAAGCCTGGGTGGCTGGATTTGCTTTAAGCTGTTCAACTGTTTTTTGCTCAGTAAAATCCACTGTTGCTGCTTTGGTAACGGTCATTTTGTTTAAAGTTAAGGTACCGGTTTTGTCGGAACAAATAACTGTAGCGTTACCCAAGGTTTCGACTGCAGGTAATTTTTTAATCAAAGCCTTGCGCTTAACCATCCGCTTGACGCCCAAAGCCATAACAATTGTGGCGGTTGCTGGCAAGCCTTCAGGAATAATTGAAATTGCTAGTGAAATAGCAACTAAGAATTGTGGCAAAAGTGGGCGGCCATAGAAGGCACCAATTGCGAAAACTAAACTACAGATGATTAGTCCAATAATGGTTAAAACCATCCCTGCCTTAGCTAATTTTCGTTTTAATGGCGTCTGGACCTCAGTTTGATCTTCCAGCATACCAGCAATAGCGCCAACTTCAGTCTGCATTCCAATTGCCGTTACGATCCCTTTACCGCGACCGTAAGTCACAATTGATGAAGAAAAGGCCATGTTGGTGCGGTCACCAAGAGCACAATCAGGCTTTAAAACGGCAGTGGCATCTTTTTCAACTGGAACTGATTCGCCAGTGAGGGATGCTTCTTGGATCTTTAAATTGGCTGTTTCAAGCAAACGTAAGTCGGCCGGTACCATGTCACCATCGTGCAGGTTAACCAGATCGCCAACTACCAATTCTTTGGCTAGGATGATTAATTCCTTGCCGTTACGAATAACGTTAGCAGTAGGAGCTGACATATCGCGCAAAGCAGCTAGAGATGATTGGGCCTTTTTCTCTTGGATCACACCGATTAGCGTATTAAGCACCACGATTGTGGCAATAATAATTGCCTCAGTATATTCACCAAAAATAGCAGCCAAAACTGCCGCTACTAATAAAATTCCAATCATCGGATCAAAAATTTGCTCTTTGACCATTTGAATTGTGTTTTTAGGAGGTTTAGCGGTGAGTTCGTTTAAGCCCTTTTGCTGGCGTATTCGAACTTCATCGTCAGTTAAACCTGTTTCCGTTGTTTTTGTGTTTTGCAAGACCTCGGGCTGAGTAAGGGTCCAAGGCTTTTGTCTGTGATTATCCATCGTGGATTAACCACTCCTTTCATAAAAAAATAATGGGAAACGACCTACTAGCATAAGCCGTTCCCCATTTGAGAAACCTATTCAGTTTTCATTTGCGTATCGGCAGCGTCGGAGGCGCTTCTCGGTATGTAAACTATAGTATTTATTTTATCATATAGTGACACAGTGTCAAAGCAATCATTAATGATGAAAGAGATCTTTAATTTTTCTTAACCAGTTTTTAGAAGCAGGAGCTTGTTTTTCTGTTGTTTCAGGTTGAGTTAATGCTTCGTCCTGCTTTGAACTAGAATAGTGCTTAACATTTTTAGGCATTTTGTGACTGTGTTCTGTTTGTTTTGCCTTAGCATTTTGATGATCATGCAATTTAATTGGTTTAGGCTGCTTATTTTGGCGAGAATAATAGTGGCCTTCGTCGGTTTGGGCTTCCATGGCAATATCGGGGCGCAAATAATACAGATCTTGACTATCGTAGCTGTTAATTAAAAAGACCAAAATATCGTGCAAGTCACAAATACAGCGCCAGGCTTGCTTTTGGTCGGGCTCAATTTTACTATCGTGAACTGCCGCGTTTCCCATTCGGCGTACTTCGTCAAAGAGATCCATAATTGAGAGCGGATAGTCCAATTCAATCCGCAAATAATGGGTATCATTGCGCAAGGTCCGGCGTTCTCCTGCAGGAACTTGGTAATATTGATTGAGGTTTTCTAATTTAAAAATCTTTTTGGTTAAACTCTCTAGTAATAAACGTGAATTGGTGATCACGTCGCGATAGTCCGCAATTGTGTATAACTTGTGGATTTTTTCAGCAGTGGGAAATGTCTCACTGAAGCTGCTATTTTTGATAAAATTAAAATTTACTTCCACGGTTAAATCCCTTTCTAGAATTGGATAGTGCTACCAGTATCATAAAAAGTTTTACTTAGTTTGTGAATGAAAGATGTTTGCTTTTTTGCATCAACTTGTTAATCTAAGTAAAAAGGATTTGCAAAAAAAGGTGTTTATTAATGAAAAAACATAAAAAAATTTGGCTATGGGGAATAATTATTATTCTAATTGGCGCAGCTTGGTTGGGCGGCAACTTTTATTATACTAAAGAGCGACAGATTAACCGGATTGTGGCTAATTTGCAGGAGCCTAAAAATGGGATGGCACAATATGTTACGGCTTCAACGCCTGATATGGAAGTAACAGATAAGTCACTCAAGCCGCTGCAGAACTATTTTAAGGAGCATCATAGTGCTGCTAAGCGGTTAGCTCATAATTTGCGGCATGATCGAGATCATGGTGAAATCAAACTAATTGAAGATGGTCGCTATTTCCTGCTTTTTCCAAAATATAAGTTATGGATCCAAGTATATCGGCCGCAAGTTAAGACTAACCATGCTGGTTCAACTTTGACCGTTAACCAAAAAGATTATGGTGAAATGGAGGGCGACAATCAGAATTATTATCAAGACTTAGGCTTAGTTTTTCCTGGTCGCTATCACATTTTAGTTAAATCCAAGGTAAATGGTCGCAAGTTAGATGCCGATTCAATTGTTAATATTTGGTCGAATAAGACAATTGATATGAAAATTAAGACGGCTACTTTCCAAGTCCGCAGTGTTCCTGGCAGCACTATCTATGTCAATGACCGCAAGGTAGGAAAATTGAATGATCATGGCAGCTATACTTTTAAGAATTATCCGATTGCTAAGCGGATGGAAATTTACATTAAGAGTAAAGCTGACGGGAAAACGATTAAGTCAGAAAAAGTAACTGATTTGGCGCAATCAATTAGTTCTGAATTTGCCAATAGTGAAGATGACGTTACTGATTATGACGGAACGGCTGAATATCAAGGTAATGGCGAAAAGGACGTTTATCAAGATGCGGAAGGCGACTATATTGTTAACCCAATCTGGCCGGGATTAATTAAGGCCGAGGATGCAGCCAAATTGCTTTATAACAATTTTAAGGCGCCAAATGAACTTGATTTTGAAAAGGGTAAAGAGAATGCTGACTATAAAGAACTAGCTAAGCAGCTGAAGAAATGGCATCATCAAAAGGGCTTGAAAAAAATAAGCGTTCAAGTCAAGGTGCTTTCTGTTTTGCCAGGTCAGCGCAATTATAGCAAGGTTGATTATGAAGTAACTTTAACTAGAAAGTATAAGAATAAGCGTAAGAAGACGGAGCGACTGTCATACCAAGATGCAATTTTCCATCAAAAAGATGGTCATCAACTTATTCAAACACTTGGTAATGCTAAATTAATAAAAACTAAAAAAAGTAAATAAAAGCTGATTAAATCAAGGTTTGTCACGGTTGAAAAACGGTGACAAGCCTTTTTTAGTTAAAAAACAAATTGACAAGATCACTATGTTATATTACTGTATTAAGTAAATAATACAGTAAAACAAAAAACAGCAGGAATGAGGACAAAAAAATGAACGAAATTTTAAAGGTTGACCAAGTCACCAAAACTTATGGCAAAAAAGGCGAGAAACAGTATCAGGCATTAAAAGGAATCAACTTTTCAGTAGCAACCGGTGAATTTGTAGCAATCATGGGCGCATCAGGTTCAGGGAAAACAACCTTGCTTAATATTCTTTCGACCCTAGATAAGCCGACAACTGGCAATGTTTTTATTAATAATCAAGATATCAGTAATTTGAATGCCAACCAGATGGCAGATTTTCGGAGTAAAGAAATAGGTTTTATTTTCCAAGATTTTAACTTACTAGAGAATTTGACGAATCGCGAAAATATTGCCTTGCCGCTGAGCTTGCGGGGGATTACCACTAATCGAATTAATCCACTTGTGGATAAAATTGCGGCCAAGTTAGGAATTAAAGGCATTTTGACAAAGTATCCAGCAGAAATTTCCGGTGGACAAAAGCAACGGGTTGCTTCAGCTCGGGCCTTAGTGCATGAGCCAGCAATGCTGTTAGCAGATGAGCCTACTGGTGCGCTAGATTCCAAGAGTGCGCGTGAATTGTTAAACACAATGGAAACTTTGAATCAACGCGATGGTGTAACTACTTTAATGGTTACGCACGATCCATTTTCTGCTAGTTTTGCTAATCGCATTCTGTTTATTAAAGACGGTAAGATTGGCGAGCAATTGACTAAAGAGAACAAATCGCGGACAGATTTTTACCATGATTTGATTGTTCACTTAGGTACTGAAGAATAGGGGGCGAGAAAAATGATTTGGAAGTTATCATTAACCGGGATTAAAAGCCGGCTCAAGGATTACACCGTCCTTTTCTCAGGATTAGTAGTAGCCAGCACAATTTTTTATATGTTCTTAACTTTGGCCGTCAATCCTGGTTTTATGAGTAAGGATGTTAATGCCCCAGGACAATACTTAAGCTTTATTTTTGGCTTTGGGATTGTGTTATTGGCGATTATTACTTTTGTTTATTTAGTTTATGCAAATACCTTTTTGCTTAGCATGCGCCAACATGACTATGGCATGTTCATGATGCTAGGAGCAAAAAGTTCTAAAATTGGGTTATTGATCTTTTGTGAAACCTTAATGACTGGGCTGTTAGCGACAGTACTTGGAATTGTTATTGGTTTTGGTTTAACTGCGATCGTAGCTAAGTTTTTAATCGTTAGTTTAGGTTTAAAAATTACCCATTTTCAAGTGATTTTGCCTAATGCAATTTTATGGACCTTGATTTTCTTTATTGCAATTTTCTTTTTAGCAGCATTGAGAAATGTGCATAAATTGGTTCGCAGCAAGGTGATTGACTTGTTGCATGAAGGTCAAAAGCCAGTTAAGTTAAGCCGTAAAAAAGGTTTAAAGGTTATTGAAGCAATCCTAGGCTTAGCGCTGCTAGCAGCAGGATATTACATTATGGGGATGCCCGCTAGTGCTATTTTCTTCATCATTCCAGCAGCACTAGTCACGATTGTGGCCGGGTCCTACTTTACTTTTGATTCTTTCTTCACGCTCATCATCAACTTTTTGCTTAAACGTAAAAACTACGCTTACCGCGGTATTCGCGTTTTTACCTTAGGGCAATTAAAATTCAGAATTCGTGATTATACCAGAATTCTGTCAGTTATCTCACTACTTTTCGCTTTAGCGCTTGGTGCTATTACTGTTGGACTTAACTTTAACTCATTAAAAGATCAGGCAGTTAAAAGTACCTATTACGATGCCACGATTGTAAAAAATACTCCAGCTGTGCAAAAAACTGTGGACAAATTGGATGTTAAAACAAAAACAACTTACCACTATGTTGCAACTAAAAAAGAACTTTACTTTATTAAAGATGAATTTGATAAAAAGCCATTACATGACATTGAATTCAAAACTCACGGCAATAACTTCCCAACTTACACGCCGTATACGCTCAAAACTAGTGAATTAGCTAAACCAAATAATCATGGCAGTACATTATTAAATACAATGGTTTCTCCTGCTGAAAGAAAAACAATTCGCTTAGTTTCCGCTAAAAAGTTGAATGCGATTAAGGGAGAAAAGAAATTCATCACCTTAATTACGGTTAATGATTTTGCCAAAGCTTATCCAACTTTGATGAAGCTAGAGAAAATGCAAATCAAGGCTGATCCGACTGCAGCACTAGCTCTTACTAATACCAAACCCTTCTCTTATCAAGCAATATTGGGTTTTATCAGTGGGTTTGAATTTATGGGCTTCTTCTTAGGAATTGCTTTCTTGACTATGCTAGCTTCAACTTTGATGTTCAAAGTTTTAAGTGGGGCTGCTAGTGACAAGATTCGTTACGAAATGCTTTACAAGATTGGTACTAGAAGGGCAGTCTTGGAAAAATCAATTAGAAGTGAAATTGGCGTTCTCTTCTTATTACCAGGAATTTTAGGCGTAATTGATGTTCTCTTTGGCTTACGATTATTTACTGCCTTGTTGCCAAAACCATATATGGGAATTTGGCTACCATTTACAATTTTCATTGTGCTTTATTTGATTTATTATCTAATTACGGTGAAGTTGTATAAGAATATTGTTTTGGATAAATAACAAAAAGCAGAGATTAGATGACGATGGTTATCTAATCTCTGTTTCTGCGTCGGCAGTGCACTTATTGTGAAAAATAAGGACTTGAGTAATGAAGAAATACATGTTACTTTAGTGTTAGTAAACGTTTACTAATAATTAAAAATAACAGAGCAAAACGAGACTATCAAGATAAATAAAAGTTGGTGAGCATTATGTGAGATACAACAAATGATTTTGTATTGAGTACTTCTTTAGTAACTATTTTGCAGGTAGATTTAGACTTAATACTAAGTAGCACCTGTTTTATTTAGAAGATTAGATGTCAAATTTGGTGAAGTTAGAGAAAATACTGTCAGTGCGTTAACTCAATTTGTTTAAATTGATATAACCAATTTAGCAGTTGGGGTACTGCAGTATTTATCAGACTGCTGAAGCTGCAGTGATGTTATCAACAACTATCGCGTATACTTATATCTTTGAGGGTACATTGTTGTACCAACTTTCTTAATGAACATTGCTTCAGTCATTTTCTATGTAACTTGTGTGAAGTAATAACAATAATATCTGAGCAACTACTTTTAATTGATTTTGACGAAATAAATTTAGCCTACTAAGATAGTGATAATAAACCATCCAAACGCTGCAATCATGTTTGGATAGGAAAATGATATGATTGGTTGCAACTAAGATTGAAAAAATTAATGTGGTAATAGCAAGCAAAAGTTCTTAAGAATTTTTCAAGCAAAAGCTCTTAAGAATTTTTATAGATGACTTTTCTCTTGATCTATAAGGAGGACCAGTTTTCATTAGCCAATAAGTGCAGCTATTCTGCCGTTAGGTACTTAATTAGTTGTATCATTTTGTTGGCGATGAAGAATTGGGAAAACTGTGAGTAAGACCTAAAAGCGGATACTTTTAGGTCTTTTTCATAACTAGCTATAAGATTTAGCTTAGAGTATATTGAGTACTAGAGCAATAAAAAATAAAAAATAGATTAAAAGGCTTAATTCTGAAAGAATATCAGAATCAAGCCTTTTATTGATTTAATGGTTAATTACCCTATATTTTTGTCTTAGCGTAAGATTAAAACATGTCCTTTTTTTTTTTTTTTTTTTAATAAAAAACGCGAGCAACGAAAAAATGGACAATTGCATTTGCACATAATTGCGTGTTATATTCGCCTTAGTGAGCGCTCATTATAGTCATAAAATAACGGAGCAAAGAAAGAAAAAATCTTTCTTGGGAGATCATTATGGTTGTCGATGAAAAGCAACTTGAGCAATTAGGTGCTTTTGAAATTAGTCAAAAGATGTTGGCATTAGCTCAAAAAAATGAAAAAAGTAATGTATTCTTAAATGCTGGTCGTGGCAATCCTAATTGGATTAACACTTTAGCAAGACTAGCATTTGCGAGATTGATGCAATTTGGTATTCAAGAGTCACGCCGCACTATTAATAATGGTGCTATGGCCGGTTATGTTGAAACTAATGGTATTCGGGAACGCTTAGAAGCATTTTTAGATCCCGAAAATAATCGAGAAGATCAATTTCTAGAAGATGTTTTAACTTATGTAAAAGACGAGTTAAAGCTAGATCAAGATGCGGTTGTAGCAGAAATAACTAACGGAATTGTAGGTAATAATTATCCAGTTCCGAGTCGTGTTTTGAAAAATAGTGAAGTTATTTTAAATGAATATTTGCAATCAACTTTGTATGGTAAGACTAAATTAGCCAAACATACAGAGCTGTTCCCAACAGAAGGCGGTACGGCAGCTATTGTTTATGCCTTCCATTCCTTGGCTGAAAATCATCTTTTGAAGCCAGGTGACAAGATTGCAATTAATACACCAATTTTCACACCATATTTGCAAATTCCAGAATTGAATGACTATGAATTAGTTGAAGTAGATTTGCGGTCGCGTGAAAAAGATAATTGGGAAATTAAACCATCAGAAATTGAGAAGTTGAGTGATCCTTCTATTAAAGCCTTATTTGTTGTAAATCCAACTAACCCAACTTCTAAAGCTTTCAATCATAAAGCCTTGTTAGCAATTGAACATGCAGTTAAGCAGAATCCAGAATTGATGATTATCACGGATGATGTTTATGGCACATTTGTATCTGATTTCAAGACAATTTATAGCGTCGCACCACACAATACAATGTTAGTCTATTCATTCTCGAAGTTATACGGCGCAACAGGTTGGCGTTTAGGATTAATTGCTTTAAATAAAGATAATGTTTTTGATAAAAAGATTTCGGAACTGGGATCAAAGAATAAAGCAGAATTGCATGAGCGTTATGAACATGTAGTAATTGATCCAGATAAGATGAAATTTATTGACCGGATGGTTGCCGATAGTCGTTCTGTAGGACTTTATCACACCTCAGGTTTATCAACACCGCAACAAATGATGGAAGTATTGTTTGCACTGACTCACTTGGTTTACGCAAACGGCTCAACTGATGCATATATTGACAAATCTAGAGCATTAGTAGGTGAGCGTTATGAGAAATTGCATAAGAGTATGGGTGCAAAGGAAGACGAAAGTCGGACTAGTGCGAAATACTACTCATTAATTGATATTTATCGAATCGCTGAAAGAAAGTATGGCAAAGCCTTTAGAGAGTACCTTGAAAATAACTTTGAACAGGTAGACTTTTTACTTAAATTAGCCAAAAAGAACGGTGTCGTTCTGATGGATGGTGTAGGATTCGGTAGCAAACCTGGTGAACTTCGAGTATCTGAAGCTAACTTGCCAACTGATGACTATGCATTAATTGGTAAACAAGTATTAGAGCTGTTAAGAGAGTACCATCATGATTTCGAAAGCCAAAATAAGTGAAAGGCGATGATAAATTATGTGGCACACAATAAGTAGTTTTGCATTGAACAATCCTTCAGTAGCTATTTTCCTAACTTTGGGATTAGGTTACTTTGTAGGGAGATTTCATATTAAAAGCTTTAAACTTGGAGCTACGGTTGGTGTTCTTTTAGTCGGTTTAGTAATCGGACAATTAGGAAAGTTCCAAATTGCGCCAGTTGTTAAAAACCTATTCTTTGATTTGTTTATTTTTACTATAGGTTATGAAGTAGGGCCAGCCTTTATTAACAGCTTTAAGAAAAAAGGCTTAAAATTTATTATTCAAAGTGTTGTCTTTACAGTCATTGCTTTTGTAGTGGCCTTTGGCTTATTTAAGGTTTTCCATGTCAAATTTGGCGAAGCAGGAGGAATTATCGCAGGTGCCTTGACCCAATCTGCATGTATCGGGACAGCAAACTCAGCAATTGAAGCACTGCATATTTCTCAAGCTGCTAAAACTGCGGCAATGTCACAAGTAGCAATCGCATATGCATTAACTTATGTTTTCGGTACGGTCGGCGTACTGATTTTCTTAAAGAATATTGCCCCGGTCATTTTGCACGTTAACTTACGTGAAGCAACTAAAAAGTATATTGAAAAGAATCATATTTCTTCAGGAACTACAGGAGTAAAAGTCTCAGCTAATATCCGTGTTAGAGCATTTAAACTGAATGCTGGCTGTGAATTCATAGGTAAGACTTTAACTGATTTTGACAAATTAAATCATGGCTTAGTAATTGAAGAAGTCATTAACGAAGATAAAATGCTAACTGCGGCAACCACAGTTTTGCAGGAAAATGATACTATCTTGGTTGTAGGCAATATTAAAGACTTTGCTGCATTTGCAGATAAAGATCCGAAGATGTCTGAACTTGATGCAAATAACTTCCCTCTTAACTTAAAGAGAGCAACGGTTTTATTGACCAAGGCATACAATTATCATGCATTAGAGCAAATGATGAGCAACGGCGTTATTATTGATTCTGCTTATCATGATGGAGAAAAATTAAGCGACTATAGCCGCTTAACTGTTGGTGACCGGATTACAATTATCGGGCCAGAGAACTACTTAAATAATTGTATTAAGACTATTGGTTATGAAAAAGTTGCAGGCACCAAGACAGATGTAAGCTACATGTCAATTGGGATTTTCCTAGGTATTCTCTTAGGTGCAATTGTAATTACAATTCATAAGATTCCATTGACTCTTGGTGGCGGTGGTGGTGCTTTGTTTGCAGGTTTATACTTTGGTTGGCTGCAACAGAAGCATCCTAACACAGGAATAATTCCTCCATCAACCAGATGGCTACTGAAGAGTTTAGGTTTGAACCTATTCATTGCAGTAGTCGGGTTACAAGCTGGTAGCGGATTTGTAACGGCATTAAAGGAAATGGGCTGGCTAGTATTTGTAATTGGTATTTTAGTATCAATTTTGCCACACTTATTAACTTTGTTATTTAGTAGATTTGTTTTAAAGATGAATATCGTAGATAACATCGGTTCACTTTGTGGTTCAGGTACTATCACAGCTGCTTTGAATGCTGTAAATGCAGAAACAGACTCATCAGTCTTTGCCTTAAGTTACACCCCAACTTATGCCCTAGGAAATATTTTCCTAACGGTTATGGCACCATTAATGGTAGCGCTGCTAGCGTAAGTTATGAGGTGGTAGATGCAAAGAAAAACTAAATTTCAAGCAAATAGTTAAAAAATACATATGTTGATTTGAAAATTGCACATAAAAACGCGTTGAGAAAAATTCTCAGCGCGTTTTTGCTATAAATGCATCAGGTTCCATTTTGGAATTTTGATTTTTCCTTGATCACTCATGGTCATAATTGTGATTGAGGCATTTCTAGGACCAGGTACTAGCGGAATATTATCGCCATAACGGTACCAGAGACTTCTAATAGTAAAGCCGTGAGTAACTAAAAGAATATTTTCAGCACCATCTAATTGGCTGATCAACTTAAAGCCATCATCAAGCCGAGCCCAGTATTCTGCCGCATTTTCAGCTTGATGGTAGGGATCAGCTTCTTTAATCCAATCTTTAATGGTATCGATGCTTTCGTGAGCGAACATTTCTTGTCGAGTTCCGTAGCCGTGGCTGCCGCCAATCATTCGCCAAGCCATCTCGGAATCCATTCCTTCAAAGTAGCCGTAGAATTGTTCGCGGAAAAATGGACTAGCAATGTGCTGCAGTTCGTCTTTATTGACGTTATGCTTCATAATGATCTCACAGGTGTCGCTGGCCCGCTTTAAGTCGCTTGATAAGGCAATATCAAAAGGAACTTCGCTTAAGGCTTTGCCGGCCTCATCAGCACCTTCAATTCCTGGGGTCGTTAATGGTGTATCGCACCAGCCCTGCATTTTGTTGTAACGGTTGATATAAGTTTGTCCATGACGGACAATGTAAATTCGTTTCATATTTTTCTCCTCGTAAAAAGCTCACCTCTTATTTTAGAAAAAAGAAGCGAGCTTTTAAAGTTAATTCCGTTCATGATAGATTTTTCTAACTGCTTTAATATCTTGCGGCTGGATTGTGTAGATTGAGCCTTTAGGATACATGACGGAAACGTTATTAGTATGGTTCAAGCCGATTGCGTGACCTAGTTCATGTTCGGCCGTGTTAATAATCCGACTATTACTATAGCCATACCATTGATTTTGTAAATAATAGCGATTCAGGTGAACTGTTGCCTTTAACAGATGTCCTGTCGCAGGATTATAAGTCGTAACTGTTTCGCCTGCGGCATTCGTATCACTTTCATCAACCGTATTGATGGTGATCTGGGCATCTTTTTTAATATTTACTTGATGAAAGGTAAAGGCACCTGTTCGATTCCAAGC
This sequence comes from uncultured Lactobacillus sp., assembly GCF_947367125.1. GTDB lineage: Bacteria > Bacillota > Bacilli > Lactobacillales > Lactobacillaceae > Lactobacillus. Next base: position 8,117 of record NZ_CANBCQ010000012.1, on the reverse strand, counting down.
GTTCATCGCGTCGATTGCAGCTGAGTGCAACTGGATATTATGATCGATGTCAACGTAGACCTTAGCTTCAGGATGCGACCAGACGCGGGTAGTGCTAGAACTATCATTTTCAGTTTTATCGGTATCAGTTTTTATAGTAGGATTATTTTTTTCGTGGTTAGGTGTGGTAATTGTGCCTGTCGTTAGTAATTCGTTAATGCGATAACTTAGGGTAGTTAGTGAATCTTGCATTGCCGTGCGAATATTGGGGCTATAGGTCCAAATACCAAAAGCGAGAAGAGCAAGCAAGAAGATATTTCTGATAAATCTAAAAAATGTTCTCAATAATATCACTCCAATACGCCAAAATTATAGTCTCTGAAAGTAAAATTTTCACCAAATTTAGCTTATGTTTTTGCTAACGAGCAAGAAAACTACTATGAAAGCGCTATTCATGATAAAATAGAATGCGAATTTTTAAGGAAAAGGTGATTAGATGGCTACAGCCAAAACTGAAAAAAACGAAAAAGCACTTGAACAAAAACACCTTGATAATATTATGGGTCAGATCAAGGACCGCGAAAAAACTTTAAAGAAATCTATCAAATCAGCTGAAGGCGAAGCAAGAGAGCTTAATTCACACTTTTTTGACGATGTTAAATTGGATTATGATGGCTATTCTACTTCAATGGAAACGGCCTTATCAATCCATCAGCAACAACAATTATTAAGTGAACGTGAACACGCTTGGCAACATTCAGCCAAGCAGTTAGAAACGGTGGAACGCTTAGAAAAGCGACCATATTTTGCTCGAGTTGACTTTAAGGAAAAAAATGAAGATCAAGCTGAAACGATCTATATTGGCTTGGGTTCATTTGCGGACAAAGATGATCATTTCTTAATTTATGATTGGCGAGCACCAATTTCTTCAATTTACTATGATGGTAAATTAGGCAAAGTTTCTTATAACTCGCCTGAAGGTGAAATTACCGTTGATATGACAAAGAAGCGGCAATTCATGATTGAAGATGGCAAGATCGTGAACATGTTTGATACCAATGAATCGATTGGCGATCAAATGTTGCTAGAGGTTTTGTCAGAAAAATCATCAACCCAGATGAAGTCAATTGTGACGACGATCCAGCAAGAACAAAACAAGATTATTAGAAATACCAGCGCTGATTTGCTTTTCGTGCAAGGAGCAGCTGGGTCTGGTAAGACTAGTGCTATTTTGCAAAGAATTGCCTTTTTGCTTTACCGTTATCGTGGCAATTTAACTTCTAGCGATGTCATTATGTTTAGTCCAAACCAACTTTTTAATGACTACATCAAGAATGTTCTGCCTGAAATGGGTGAGCAAAACATGGTGCAAATGACTTATTGGCAGTTTGTTGCACGGCGTTTGCCTGGTATGGAAGTTGAAAATTTATTTAGACAATTTGAAGACCAAACCGCCGATAGCAATATTTCTAAATTTAAGGATTCAGTTAACTTCTTTAATTTACTGACGCGGTATGCTAAGCGCTTGAACAAGCGGGGCGTCATTTTTAAGAATATTTACTTCCGTGATAAGAAGAAGCCATATTTTGATAAAGAAAAGATCAAGGAGATCTACTATTCTTTCAATGAAAATTACAATTTAGCTAATCGGATTGATGCAACGCGTGAAGAGTTAATTAAGATGCTCAACCGCAAGATTACGCCAGAAACTAAGAAGGCTTGGGTAGCTCATACCATCGAAGGGATGAGTCAGTCTGAATTAAATGAACTTTATGATCGTCCTGATCAGGAATTTGAATCAGAAGCCAAAGAAGAAGCCTTTTTAGGTAGAAAAATTGTTTTGGCTGCTTTAAAGGGCGTGCACAAGCGGATTTTACACAATCACTTTTTGAATATGCGGGCCCAATACTTGAGCTTCTTGCGGGCAGTGCCTAAGATGGTCGATTTGTCTAAGTGGGACATTGATGAAGCTGAATGGCTAGAGCATGTTGAAGGAGTCAAGAATAACTTTAAGCAACATCATATAGCGATGAATGACGTTTCAGCTTACTTGTATTTGTATGATTTGATTACTGGCCGTAGAACTGATTATGAGATGCGTTATGCCTTTATTGATGAAATTCAGGATTATACGCCATTTCAATTAGCTTATCTCAAGTATAATTTCCCACGGGCTAAGTTTACGATGTTGGGCGATTTGAACCAGGCGATTTTTACTAAGGATGAGAGCCGTAGCTTGCTCAAGCAAATCTCAGGTTTGTTTGATCCAGAAAAAACTGATGTGGTGCAATTGACCAAGTCTTATCGTTCAACTAAGGAACTGACTAATTTTACTAAGCAAATTCTGCGTCAAGGTGAAAAGATTGAAGCCTTTAACCGTAAGGGACCTAAGCCTATAATTTGGGGCAGAAAGAATGATGAAGAGGCATTAGATGTTTTAGTTAATGTGTTAAAGGACAATGAACAAAATAAGCGCACGACAGCGGTAATCACCAAGGACTTGGCCGCAGCTAAGTTTGTCCATGAAGAACTAGTTAAAAAAGGTGAAAAAGCAACTTTAATTGCGACAGCTAACCAGCGTTTAGTTGATGGTACATTAGTCATTCCATCTTATTTAGCTAAAGGATTAGAATTTGATGCAGTAGTCATGTGGGATGCTTCTAAAGCGGCTTACCATAAACTGGATGAAACTCAACTTGTTTATACTATTACTTCTCGTGCAATGTATAAGCTAGATATTATTTATACTGGAGAAAAGAGCCCATTGCTTGATGTTGATCCAGATACTTATGAAGAAAAATAATTGACAAAAGTTGCGGGATCATTTAAGATTTAAGTCAACATTAAAAACAACTTAGAACAGAAATAGTAATACTGGTCAAAGTAATAGAGAGTCTTTGCTGGTGGAAATAAGATATTTGCTAGTATGAATCACATCTGTGAGTTGGTCTTCTGAACAAAAGTAGGAAAATCCGGGATAGCCCGTTATAGCTAAAGGTTGATTATTGAACTTATTGAGGCAAGTTGCGTGAGCAATTTGTAAATATGAGGTGGAACCGCGATTACATTCGCCCTCGTAGCCGTTTGGCTATGAGGGTTTTTCTTTTAAGATAATCAACCTAGTGAGGCAAGTTGCGTGAGCAAGTGCAAACATGAGGTGGAAACACGATCCGTTCGTCCTCTTAGGCTAGTCCTAAGGGGGCTTTTTTATTAGGAAAGAAAAATGAAGGTGAGAGTATGTCATTAAGATATATTGCAGAAATTTTGCCCGCTCTTTTGTCAGGAGCAGGTATGACGTTAAGTATTTTTTTCTGGACGTTAATTTTAGCAACGCCATTAGGAATTTTGGTCTCATTAGGTGAAAAAAGTAAGTTTAAACCATTACGCTGGTTGGTTAACTTTTATGTTTGGATCATGCGGGGCACGCCCTTATTATTGCAATTAATTTTTGTCTTTTATGGCTTACCCATCATTCATATTGTCTTTCCGCGCTATCAAGCAGCCTTATTTGCTTTTGTTTTGAATTACGCGGCTTATTTTGCGGAAATTTTTCGTGGTGGTTTTCAGTCGATTGATGAAGGGCAATTTGAAGCAGCGAAAGTTTTGCGCTTGAACCGCTGGCAGACAATGACTAAGATCATTATTCCCCAGGTAATAAAAATTGTTTTACCATCAATTGGCAATGAGGTAATTAACTTGGTTAAGGATTCATCACTGGTTTACGTTATTGGCTTAGGCGATTTGCTTAGGGCCGGCAATGTAGCAATGGCTAGGGATGTAACTTTGGTGCCACTAGTATTAGTCGGTGTGATCTATTTATTGTTAATCAGTATTTGTGCCTTTGTTTTAAAGAAACTAGAAAAGCACTTTTCTTATTACAAGTAGTGGAGGTGAGAGCATGCTAGAAGTAAAAAAATTGAGTAAAGGATTCAATGGTCACCAAATTTTAAAAGATATTTCTTTTACTTTAAAAGATGGCGAAATTATGACCATTGTAGGACCATCCGGTGCTGGAAAGACCACGTTATTAAGAATCATTGCAGGGCTTGAAACTAAGGATAGTGGTCAAATTTTAATTGATGGCAAGCCTTATGATTCTGGCAAAGTTGGCGTAGTTTTCCAGGATTATAATCTTTTTCCTAATTTGAACGTTTTACAAAATATTACTTTGGCACCTACGTTGGTATTAAAAAAGAGTAAAGCTGAAGCAGAGCAGGATGCGCGTGTATTGTTAAAGCGTCTACAAATGAGTGGGCGTGAACAGCAATACCCTTATGAGTTATCAGGAGGCCAAAAACAGCGAGTAGCGATTGCTAGAGCCTTGGCTATGAAGCCGCGGATTCTTTGTTATGATGAGCCAACTAGTGCGCTAGATCCAAATTTACGTAGAAAAGTTGAGAAGATGATTTTAAGCTTGAAAAAATCTGGTTTAACTCAGCTGATTATTACCCACGACTTGAATTTTGCAGAGAATGTAGCGGATCAGATGCTCAAGGTTCAACCGTTAAGCGAGGATTAGGCAATGAAAAAATGGATTTTAGGTATCGTTTTGGCCATAATATTATTTTTAACTGGTTGCCAAAGCGTACAAAAAGAAGCTAATACTCAAGATACATGGAATAAGATTGCCAGCAAAAAGCAAGTGGTAATTGGCTTAGACGATAGTTTTGTACCAATGGGCTTTGAAAAGAAAAACGGCCAATTGACGGGTTATGACATTGATTTAGCTAAAGCAGTCTTTAGGCAATATGGCATTAAGGTGTCTTTTCAGACAATTGACTGGTCAATGAACGTTACGGAGCTGCGTAACGGTACGATAGACTTACTCTGGAATGGTTATAGCATTACGCCAGAACGTAAAAAGAAAGTAGCTTTTAGTCGGCCATATTTGCGCAATCGGCAGGTATTAGTAGTGAAAAAGGACAGTGGTATTAGGTCCTTTAAGCAAATGAAGCAATACGAATTGGGGATGCAAACTGGTTCAACGGCTGAGCAGTGGTATGAAACTAAGCAAGACGTGCTGCATGATAAGAAAACAGTTTTATATGATACGATCTCTAACTCATTCTTGGATCTGAATGCAGGACGAATTCAAGGAATTCTGTTAGATGAAGTTTATGCCGACTATTATATTGCTCACATGGCTAAAAGTAGCGAATACAAGGTAATTCAGAATGATCGCGTGCCAATGGACTTGTTTGCTGTAGGGATGCGTAAGGGAGACAAGACTTTGCACAAAAGGGTTAATGAAGGCCTGGTTAAGTTGCAAAAAAATGGTCAATTGCGCAAACTTAATAAAAAATGGTTTGACAGAAATAGTAGTTGGTTAGGTAAGTAATATGAAGATAGATGATTTTACTTTTAAAAAAATTGACGAAATGACGGGGAGAGAATTCTATTGCGTAGAAAAATTGCGCAACACGACTTTTGTGGCTGAGCAGAAAATAACTCTACCAGATTTAGATGATGCCGACTTAATTGCCTTTCAAGTCTATTTACTCAATCAAAAACAGACGACTGCCTTAGCGACTTGTCGTCTGTTTCAAGAAGATGGTAAATGGATGTTAGGTCGAGTAGCTGTATCAAAAGAAGCACGTGGACAGCAATTGGGGTCGAAAATGATTACAGCTGTGCATAAATTTTTATGGCAAAATAAGATTGATGTAGTTTACTGTCACGCTCAAATGCGGGTAAAGCCTTTCTATGATAGTTTGGGTTATCAAGTTGTAGGCGAACCGTTTGATGAAGGCGGCGTAGAACACGTGATGATGAAGAAGGACTTGAACTAATCAAGTTCTTTTTTGATTACTGGCACAATTTGGCTAACTAAAAATTCGTTGCCTTTGTCAGTTAAATGTTGACCATCGGCCTGATAATATGTCGATTTGTCCTTTAGCTGACGCATTGCTGGTAGAATATCCACAAAGGGTGCCTGCTCATTGTGCGCAACTTTTTTAGCAATGTTTTTAAAAAGATCTAAGCGTTCATCACCGTAATATTGGTTAATTTCAAAATTATTAGGATCGGGTAAACATAGGCCTACCACAATAGCTTTGCCTACTGCCGTAAGGATTGTAGTTAGATTCTTTTCATAGCTTTCAGGACTAATTCCCCAAGCTGTTGCGGCATCGTTATTGCCATATTCGACGACAACTAAATCATGCTTTTTAGGGATTTGAGCTAAATAGTCGACGCCTTCAACAGTTGTTGCCCCACTTTTAGAAATGTTTTCCACCTGTGCATAATCTTTTAGTTCTTGTCGGAATAAATTAGTTACTAAGTCGGTATTTTTACCATTGCGATAGCCATTGAAGATAGAATCACCGAATAGAATAATTTTTTTCATATTTTTAGCGCTTTCTATTATAATAAGTAAGTGTTTTAGAAGGAATATGGATACGATATATGAGAAATTATACGAATTTTAATAGAAATGAATGGGCAAAATTAGCTCCTTTAGATAAAGTAAATATTACCAAAGAAGAATTGGCCGATATTAAATCTCTGGGTGACGTAGTTGATTTAACCGATGTGCATGAGATCTATACCAGTCTGATCAGTTACATACATTTAGTTTACCAACAAAAAAAGAATGCGCAAAAAGCACAAATCGAATTTTTGCATAAAAGTTTTTCACCAGCTCCGTTTATTATCGGCATTTCGGGGTCAGTTGCAGTTGGCAAATCAACCACTGCGCGTTTATTACAATTGTTGCTCAGTAGAACCTATCCAGAATTGAAGGTACACTTGATGACCACGGATGGTTTTATTTATCCTAATGAGGAATTGAAACGCCGGGGCTTGATGCCGCGCAAGGGCTTCCCTGAAAGTTACAATATGACCTTGCTTAGCGACTTTTTGCGGGATGTCTTAAGTGGAAAAAAGGATATTGTATATCCTTTATATTCGCAGGAATTGAGCGATATTGTGCCCGGAAAATATGGTCATGTAAAGAATCCTGATGTGTTGATCATTGAAGGAATTAATACTCTGCAATTGCCTGAAAATGGGCAGGTGGTGACTAGTGATTTCTTTGATTTTTCAATTTATATTGATGCCGAAGAAGATTTAATTGAAGAATGGTACATGCAACGCTTTAAGAAGGTATTGAAACTAAATAAGGATAAACCGGATAACTTTTATTATGAGATGGCTAATGGACCATTAGATAAGGCAATGCAGCTAGCTGAAGAAACTTGGCAAATGGTCAATTTAGTCAATTTGCGTGAATATATTGCGCCAACTAAGCAGCGTGCCAGCCTTATTTTACACAAGACCGATGGTCATTTAATCGATCGCATTTACCTGAGACATATCTAATTTGGTATACTAGATATTATGAATACGATTTATTTACTGTTGATAAAAAAATTTGCGTTACCTCCAGCGTACTCTGACTAAAACACTAAAGCAGTTTAAGATAGAGTAAGGGAGAAAAAAGAATGGTACAAGCAATTAATTTGAAAAAAGGTATGATTTTTAGCCAAGATGGCAAATTGATCAAAGTTTTAAAGGCTAACCACCATAAACCAGGTAAGGGTAATACCGTTATGCAAATGGATTTGCGTGATGTTAAGAGTGGTGCAGTTGTCCACAAGACCATGCGTCCAACTGAGAAGGTAGATTTGGTTGAAGTAACTAAGAAAAAGGCCCAATATCTTTACGGCGAAGGTGATACTTATACTTTCATGGATACTGATACTTATGATCAATATGAAGTTTCAGCCGATCAATTAGGTGATGACGTTAAGTTTTTGATGCCTAACATTATGGTTGATATGGACTTTACAGATGATAACAAGATTATCGGTATTGAATTGCCATCAACTGTTGAAATGACCGTTAAGGAGACACAACCAGAGATTAAGGGTGCAACTGTAGCTGGTGGTGGTAAACCTGCTACTATGGAAACAGGCTTAGTTGTGCAAGTTCCTGATTTCATCAAGAATGGTGAAAAGCTGGTTATTGGTACCGAAAACGGTGATTACAAGTCACGTGCAGATAGTCAACCTAGATAAAAGATAAAAAATAATCCTCAACTTATGCATAAGTTGGGGATTATTTTGGCTCTATAATTTTTCCTGTTGATGACTTATCTATATGATAAGCTGTTAACAGGATTTTTTATTGCAAAAAAG